>CACNSW010000008.1:0-32500 GCA_902623185.1 uncultured SAR116 cluster alpha proteobacterium | reverse complement strand
GAGAATGGTTTTGTGTTTTCCAATCGAGTTGGCCGTGACATCTACACATTGCGCGATCCGGACGCAGGATGGCTGGCACTAACAGCTATTCGCCCTGTTGAGAGCTACCTTACCTTCGCTCATGGTGTCATTAAAAATTCCATTTACAAGGCAGCAGCGGTATCAGCAGTGCCTGATAACGCCTTGCTTGAATATATCCGGATCATGGGCTTCTCTGTTGATTTTCAGCGGGAGGTCCAACCCGGCGATGCCTTTGAAATGCTATATGAGCGCAAAATTGATCTGCTAAGTGGTGAAGAAATCAGCACACGGCTACATTATGCCGGGTTGCGCCTTTCGGGCGACCAACTCGGTTTCTACCGTTTCAATAGGGATAAAAAGGGTGCTGGCTGGTTTGACAAAGATGGAAATTCCGCTGCCCGGACGTTGATCAGGACACCAATTGCCGGCGCGCGATTGTCCTCCTCCTTTGGCATGAGACGACACCCGATTAGTGGATTTAATGCAATGCACCGTGGTGTCGACTTCAGCGCACCAACAGGCACGCCGATTATTGCGGCGGGAAGCGGCACGATCAAGAAGGCTGGCTGGCTAGGCAGTTACGGACGTTACGTCCAAATCAAACATAATGGTACTTATTCCACTGCTTATGCTCATATGTCGCGTATTGCAGTGGGAATTGTTCCAGGTGCACGCGTTCAGCAGGGGCAGGTCATCGGCTATGTTGGGTCCTCCGGGCAGTCGACCGGACCGCATCTCCACTACGAAATTCTGGTAAATAATCGCCGGGTTAACCCGCTTACTGTCAGCTTGCCTACTGGCGAAAAAATCGACCCCTCAATGCTTGATATTTTTAGGAAAAAAGTGGTGCTTATTGACAACGAAGTCATGGCAAATGGCGCCCTGCGTTATGTAACCAACGATCTTACTCTTCTGGACGAATAGCATTGTGGCTAGCCAACCCCTTGGAACAAAGTCAACCACGTTTCGAATTTCCCAGCTATGGAGGTATCCGGTAAAAGGTCTAAGTGGACAGTTACTGGCGACCGCACACCTCTCGGCAGGCGCGCATTTTCCCGGCGACAGAAAATATGCCATTGGTGCCGGAAACGAGAAGGTCAGTAACGGCATTTGGCTCAAAAAAGCCTATTTTATCCAGCTGATGAACCATGAAGCACTTGCACATATCGACTGCGATTTCAACACGGATCAAAACCAGGAGGAGATCATTCTCAGCCGCAATGGGGAGTTGCTTTTAAACGCCAATATGCAGAGTGAAAAAGGACGTAGCGCTGTTGCCGCATTCTTCGATGAACTTCTTTACGGTAGGTTGCGGGGACCGACAAAAATGGTCTGCATCGATGGAGACGCCTTCACCGATACCAAGGCGCCCCTAATTTCACTTGGAGGATCGGCATCGTTTACTGGTTTTGCTGATTTAACCAACACTAAACCTGACCTTAGGAGGTTTCGCCTAAACATTATCTTTAAAACTACCACTCCATTTGAGGAAGCTGCACTGATTGGCAAAACGCTAGCTGTTGGTGATGTGCGGCTTAATGTTATAAGTCCAGTTGGACGCTGTGCGGCGATTGATGTCAACCCTGAAACTGCTGAGCGTGAACCGCACTATCTGCCGCTCATGGAGAAAACTTTCGGCCATACTGATCTCGGCATCTTTGCCAAAGTAACGCGAGGGGGGATCGTCAACCAGGGAGACGAGATTTCCGTTCTAACATGATTATTGCGTTCTGACATGGTCATTTTAAAGTGATCAGCATCCGTTGCAACAAAACGGACAATCATGCAGAAGCCGAGTCTTGTTCTTCCTGAACAGCCTCTGCCAATTCGGCTGGGCTAAGTTTTACGACTTCGGCGCTTTCTTTGGCGGCAGTATCTTTTACATTCTTTTGGTCACCGCCTCGGGTTTTTTCAACCTCAGCTTTAGCCTCAGGCTGCGTGTCAATCACATCAGTCGAGTCTTGCTGCACCTTATTACGTTGCTGGCTAGATTGATCGCTGAGTCCGTCATTTTGTCGCCGCGCTTCAGCAGCGCCAACAGCAGCTTGATGCAGTCTGAAATAGTGATCGGCAAACTGACTGTAGGCTTCAGCTGAAATCCGTTCGCCAGAGGAAGAAGCGTCATGCGCGAGTGCCGTATATTTTTCATATAGCTGCTGCGCGTTTCCACGAAGTTTCACATCTGGGCCATTTGATTCGTATGAGGTATTTCGGTTGGGCACATGTGGCTGGCCTCCGCCATTTCCACGACGGCCACGACCACGGCCACGTTTAGCATTCTGAGGTTGTCTCATAAATTTTGCTACCAGTTATCAAAATTAAACCGTATGCAAGAGCCTGCGAAAGGCACGTTACTTGGACACGGTAGGTTGTCCCGTTCAATTGGGATACTGCGCTAGCGCCATTAATCGGCGTCTTTAATCTTAGCGATTTTTAACCATAACCGCTCGTGCTCCTAGATATCAAGTAAAATTGTTAGTCGTTAGTCATTTTGGCCCGATATGCATGATCATTGCTTATGAAAAACGAGAGACATCGCTGGGTCCCGGACAGATCGGCAAAGACTCCGTCGTTTGAAAGGCCTGTCGAACTCGCAAGCGCCAATATATCAGGGGCCTGGCCATCACCGATTTCGACAAAGATCCGGCCAAAAGCCAACAATCGTTTTGCCATTTCCGGCATCAATAGACGCCAGCAATCGAGACCATCCAACCCACCGTCAAGAGCAAGCTCGGGATCATACAACGCCACCTCAGGGCTGAGGGCAGCAATCTGTTCCGAGGGGATATAGGGCGGATTGCACAAGATAATGTCAAAATACCCAAGCTGCGCCAAATCAGTTGCAAAATCACCCACGACAAAAACAGCACGGTCGTCAAGACCAAGGACACTACAGTTATGTGCCGCCATGTCGATAGCACCAGGATTGATGTCAACGCCAATCCCCGTCGCCATGGTTAACTCAGACAAGCAGGCAAGCAGCAAACAACCACTACCAGTGCCGATATCAAGTATCCGTAACCGGCCTGCCGTAGACCTGGCAAGACAATCCTTCCCATACGCAACTGCGCGCTCAACAAGAATTTCTGAGTCTGGACGTGGATCAAATGTAGCGGCGGACAGCGCAAAATAAAGTGACCAAAATTCTCGCCATCCGCGAATACGACTGACTGGCTCACCTGCCATACGTCGGCTAAGATATATCTGAAATTTTCTGTCCAGATCGTCAGTCCAGTTCTGAATCTCCTCGTGGGGTAGGACCGCATTATCACGCTCTAGAACAAGCCCGAGAAGGAGACGCGCATCCTGCCGTGCACCAGAAATGCCAGCCTGCGTCAATGCGGTGGCAGCTGGTCCAAGAATTATGCGCGCTTCGATGGTCAATTGCACCCCAATCCGCCGTGAGTTGACCGTGCAAAGTGACTCGCCCGGTTTAATTTAGCTATTCAACACCCTCAGCGAGGCGACGCGCCTGATCCTCGGCTATAAGCGCTTCAATCACCTCGTCGAGCGCTTCGCCAGCCACAATCCGGTCAAGCTTGTAAAGCGTCAGATTGATCCGGTGGTCAGTCACTCGGCCTTGAGGGAAATTATAAGTTCTAATCCTCTCTGAGCGATCACCAGAGCCAACCTGTCCCTTGCGGGACGCTGCACGCTCGGCCTCTACCCTCGCACGTTCAGCATCATATATACGAGCTCTAAGAATTTTCATCGCCTTGGCCCTGTTCTTGTGCTGCGATTTTTCATCCTGCTGACTAACCACAATGCCTGTGGGCAGATGCGTGATGCGTACCGCTGAGTCGGTGGTATTAACTGACTGTCCACCCGGCCCTGAGGCGCGAAAAACATCAATGCGCAGTTCAGTCTCAACAATATCGATATCAACATCCTCAGCCTCAGGCAGAACCGCTACAGTCGCCGCCGAAGTGTGGATCCGGCCCCCTGTTTCAGTCTCTGGAACACGTTGAACACGATGCACTCCAGATTCAAATTTCAACCTTGCAAAAACATCCGGTCCAGCGATGGCGGCAGTGGCTTCCTTATAGCCACCGATGCCTGTTTCCGACACTTCCATTACCTCGAATTTCCAGCCATGCTTCACTGAAAATCGCTGGTACATGGCAAACAGGTCAGAAGCAAAAAGCGCGGCTTCATCCCCGCCTGTGCCCGCCCTCACCTCGAGGATGGCGTTACGCGAATCGTCCTTATCTTTGGGTAACAAAAGGAGTTGCAGCTTGGCATGCTCGTTGGGGAGTTGGCCCGAGAGCTCTTCAAGCTCAGCGCGCGCCATCTCTGCGATTTCAACGTCATCACCAGCCTCATCAAACATCATCTGAGCATCGGCGATCTCCGCGGTTAGACGGTTGACCCGCTCGACCTGCTCACATACCGGCCGCAGTTCAGTCAACTCGCGAGACAAATTGGCCATTTCGGCAGGCGCCATAACAGCAGCTTGAGACAAGCGCTCTTCAACCTCTGCGCGTCGCTGTAAAACCTTATCCATAGTTGAGTGGAGGCTCATAATCACATTCCTCTATTTCACGGACTAGCCTCGGTTAAGACGTGTAATAATGGCGCTGGCGAGGCGACTCTGCGCCAGTTCTTCCTGATTGCCTTCACGCAGGTCGCGCAATTGCACTGTACCCTTGTCAATTTCAGAACCACCAATAATCCCAGCGAATCGGACACCAGCACGGTCAATCTTTTTCATTTTCTTGCCCATATTTCCCGACACTGGAATATCAACCGAAAGGCCAGCGGATCGCAAATCCTCGGCAACACGGAAGGCTGCAACCTTTGCTAACGGCTCTGCCGCAACCATGGCAATTTGAGGTACCGCAAGATCACCCACACCAACGAGCATGGCCAGCCGTTCAACGCCAGCAGCCCAACCAACCCCGGCAATGGCTGGACCACCCAGCATCTCTGAAAGCCCATCATAACGTCCACCTCCAAGGACCGTGCCCTGTGCACCCAGGGCATCGGTGATAAATTCAAAAGCAGTGTGACAATAATAATCAAGGCCACGCACAAGTAGTGGATCGAGTTGACATTTGATGCCGGCGGCGTCCAATGCCTCTATGACAGCGGCAAAGTGGGCCTTTGAAGGGTCGTTCAAATGATCCTGCAAGCGAGGCGCACCACGCAATATCTCACGATCTCGCAAGTCTTTTGAATCCAGAATCCGCAGCGGATTGACGCCCAATCGTACCTTGCTATCCTCCGACAGATCAGCTCTATGTTGAGTCAGAAACGCGACAAGGGCGCCGCGATATGAAAGACGGCACTTGGCATCACCGAGCGAATTAACGTGAAGAACGCAACGATCAAGCACGCCCAGATCCGCCAAAACACGGGCACCGCAGGCGATGATTTCCGCGTCCGCTAGAGGTTCAAAAGCGCCAAGATATTCGATTCCAATCTGATGAAATTGACGCATCCTGCCCTTCTGTGGTCGTTCATAGCGAAACATCGGACCAGCATAAAAATATTTCAGCGGCAGAGACTGGGTTAAGCCATTTGAAATCATCGCACGCACCACGCCAGCCGTGTTTTCTGGGCGCAGTGTCAAGGTCTCACCACCGCGATCGGTGAAATTATAAGTCTCCTTGGTAACTACATCACTGCTGTCGCCAAGTGGCCGTGAAAAAACCTCAGAGAATTCAAATATGGGCGTTGCCATTTCCTGAAATCCATAATGTGCGGAGGCATCCCGCGCCGTCTCAATGACCTTACGGTGCGCGGCCATAGCTGCGGGCAGAAGATCACTAGTTCCTCTTGCAGGCTGCAAACGTGACATGATCACAAAGTCTCCGTAATACCTTCAGCACGAACATTAAAGTTTTGGAGTTCAGCTTGCTTTTGAGCCTTAATTTTGGCGACACGCTCTTCAACCATGTCAACAATATGCTCGACGATATCTCCATTCGAGAGTCGGTGGTTAGCAAGCCCAGACACATAAATCTGATGCGTATCTTTGCCGCCGCCAGTAAGGCCGATATCAGTCTCGCGTGCCTCGCCAGGCCCATTTACAACACAGCCAATGATTGAAACAGAAATAGGTTCATCAATATGCTGCAGACGGCTCTCTATAATCTGCACTGTCTCTATCACATTGAACTGCTGGCGCGCGCAAGAAGGACAGGAAATCACGGTCACACCACGGCGACGCAAGCCTAGTGATTTCAGGATCTCGTATGCACCTTTCACCTCTTCAGTTGGATCAGCAGACAAAGACACGCGCACCGTATCACCGATTCCCGCCCAGAGCAGATTACCAAGGCCAATGGAAGATTTTACCATCCCAGCCCGCAGGCCGCCTGCTTCCGTAATGCCAATATGAAGAGGACAATCAATGGCTTCAGCAAGTTGTTTATAGGCGCCAACCGCGAGAAAAACATCGGAAGCCTTCACCGAGATTTTAAATTCGTGAAAATCATTTTCCTGCAAAATACGGGCGTGATTAATCGCTGATTCCACTAACGCCTCAGGACAAGGTTCGGAATATTTATCGAGCAGATGGCGTTCTAGCGATCCAGCGTTAACACCGATACGCATCGAGCATCCATTATCACGAGCTGCCTTAATCACTTCGCGAACACGCTCGGTCTTGCCGATATTTCCAGGATTGATACGCAAGCAGGCGGCACCTGCCTCAGCCGCCTCAATAGCGCGTCGATAGTGAAAATGAATATCAGCTACGATGGGAACGGGGCTGTTCTGGCAGATATTGCGCAACGCCGCCGTGCTATCTTTATCCGGACAAGACACCCGTACGATGTCAGCGCCTGCCTCAGCCGCAGCATTGATCTGTAAAATCGTCGCCTTGACATCCGTCGTAAGCGTGTTGGTCATGGTCTGGACCGAGATTGGCGCATCACCGCCAACAGGAACATTACCAACCATAATTTGCCGGCAACGCCGGCGTTCAATTGTGCGATAGGCTCGGTATGCGTTTGACAAGTGTCACTCCGAAGCAGCTAATTTCATATCAGGTTGTACGCGATTGGCAAAAGGCGGCGTAAAAACGATAAACCTATAAACGCTCACTCCAGAAAATGCTATAGAAAGGGGGCAAAAATCGATGTTTCAATGCTGATTATTGGCATCACCAGGCAATAGTTTAAAGCTTGTTTTTCAATCCGCTAATAACCAGGGGTAAATCTCTAACTATCTCGCCAATCTCACCAACTTCCTTGACCGTGCCATCGTTGAACAAAAATTGTAAGCCTCCGGCATTTCCGGTACTTAAATAAAGGCTATCGCTGACATCAATTAAATAGGTGTCACCCGCACGCATTAGCCTAGTCATCACCTCTTCACCATCATTTCTAACAATCTCTACCCAGCTAGAGGCCAGCGCCTGCAATGTCACCTCATTTTCTGGGTCACGCTGGTTGGCGATGGCTGATCCCTGATCTGGCTTCAACTCCTGGGATACATCGTCCTCTGGTTGCGTCAAACTACCGCCATCTTCTGTACTCACGCCAGCCGTCTGAATCTCACTAGCCAGCGGCAAACCGGTTTGTAATTCTTTTTGCATGCCTGCTGACCAAGCGGCATCCGTATTGTTGCTTTGGGGCAGATCAGCCTCAACCATCACACCCAACGTCTCAACACCGTTTACAGCAGGAGCCAAGGGCATATTCACTAAGTTGTCATTGCCGACATCGTCAACGCCGGCAATTTCTGCTCGTGTACCATCAATCAACGGCAAATCTGTAGCGCCATCTAGTTGCGCTTCACTCTTCACTGTCTCAACAATTAGCAACGCATCATTCTCCATCGAGTCATCAAGACCTGTTATCTGATCAGGGCGTGCGTCAGCGCCACCCTCAAGAGCGCCACTTTCGGTCATCGTACTCTCAATTTCGGGGGTCACCTTCGCTGTTTGTGCATTTTCGGTTAGAACGTTCTCGATAGTTTTTGGTCGGTCCACAAGATACCATCCGGTGTAAACACCAACAGCTAACAACACTGCAATCGACGCCAATAATGCACCTGAGCGCCTCGGCTGCTGATCGCCAATAGGAAATTTGTAGGTAGGTGTCGCAGCACCTTCCTCAAGCTGGGCATAAAAATCATCAACCAAACCGGAAACAATTTCAGCTTCCATACCCACAGCCAAACCATAGCTTCGGATATAACCTGAGACATAGGTTGGAGATGGCAAAGCATCGAAATCCCCGGCCTCAAGCTGCTTTATGAAATCTTTAGAAATGCGGATGACCTGAGAGACGTCCGCAATGCTCATTTCCGCGTTTCGCCTTGCCAAACGTAGCTTTTCGCCGATAGCCTCACCGCTATCACGTGCCTGTATGATGTCGATACCTGTCGGCGTAGATTGCGTCATAACGAATCTTTACCTGATGCAAACGTTCGCGATCCTCAAATTTTAGCAAAAAGTGCATGCAATGCAACTATTTCCTATCAAAACTTGATAGTTAGATGAATTTCTTAATACTTCAGGCACGCTTCTGCCCACAACCGGACTACAAAATGCCAAACCAATTTTCGATGACTACTGATCACTATTCGTCATCCAGACCAAACGCTGTATGCAAACTTCGTACCGCAAGCTCGGTATACTCCGAGGCAATTAAAACTGAAATCTTGATCTCGGATGTAGAGATGACCTGCAGATTAATTCCCTTTTGGGCCAGCGTCTCAAACATGGTCTTTGCCACGCCCGGTTGCGAGCGCATCGCCATACCAACAACTGAAATCTTGGTCACATTCTCGGTCGAGTCAATTCCCGAATATCCCAGTGCATCCCTATTCACTTCAATGACCCCAACTGCCTTATCCAAATCAACTCGGCCAAGAGAAAAAGTGATGTCCGTCTTTTTACTGTCAGTTGATGCGCTCTGAACAATCATGTCGACATTAACTTGCCGCTCTGCCAGTTTTCCGAAAACACTGGCTGCAATTCCGGGTTGATCGGGCAGTCCCTGTATGGTGATCTTTGCCTCGTCGGGGCTGTAAGCAATCCCGCTGATTTTTTCCTGTTCCACAATCGAATCCTCATCGACAACAAAAGTTCCCGGCGCGTCACTGAAACTCGAACGCACCTGCAAGTTTACATTGTGGCGCATGGCCATGGCAACCGAGCGTGTGTGCAACACCTTCGCACCCAATGAAGCCATCTCCAACATTTCTTCAAAGGTTACTCTGTCTAACTTGTGGGCTTTGGGCGCAATACGCGGGTCGGTAGTGTAAACGCCATCGACATCAGTGTAGATGTCACAGCGGTCTGCTGCGAGCGCTGCGGCAAGCGCCACAGCGGATGTATCGGAACCGCCGCGACCAAGGGTGGTAATTCGCCCTTTAGGAGAAATGCCCTGGAAGCCAGCAACAACCGGCACTTGCCCGCACGCAAACCTTTCGCGTATCAAATTTGTGTCAATATCCATAATTCTCGCGGCACCATGAATTTCATTGGTATGCACCTGTATCTGCCAAGCAAGCCATGAACGTGCGTCGACACCTATATTTTGCAGAGCGATCGCAAGCAGGCCAACTGTGACCTGCTCGCCGGTGGCAACAATCGTGTCGTACTCTCGCGCATCATGCATTGGGCCAATTTCACGCGCCCAGTCCACCAGCTGGTTAGTCGTTCCAGCCATCGCCGAGACCACAACAACCACCTGATTACCATGATTAACTTCAGCCTTTACACACCGAGCGACATTTCGAATGCAATCCAGGTTGGCAACCGAGGTACCGCCAAATTTTTGAACAATGAGTGCCATTTTGTCATATGTTAAAATGTTGCTGTAAATCTTAAATTGCAGCAGTCATAGCGATAACGGTGCTTTGGGGCAAGTCCATGAAAACCACTACCGATCAAAAAGAAATCGCCAATTTTGCAGCCCTATCAGAGAAATGGTGGGACGAAGGTGGTCCGATGGCTCTCTTGCACAGATTTGCTCCCATCCGGATTGATTACATACTGCAGAGTCAGCGCCGTCGCGCACAAAAAAAGCAAAAGCGTGAAATGACCCCGGGGCAACCACCACTTACAGGGTTAAAAGTTCTTGATATCGGTTGTGGTGGGGGCATTCTGGCGGAACCTATTGCGCGTCTGGGTGCCGATGTTACTGCTATCGACGCTACCGAAGAGGCGATCAAGGCCGCAAAGGCACATCTTGGTAATAGTGGGCTCACCATCTCCTATAAATGTTGCGCCGTGGAAGAGTTGGCACGGAAGATTGACAAGAAATCGCAGAAATTTGATCTGATTTATGCCTCCGAGGTAATCGAACATGTCACCGAAAGGCGGTTGTTTGTCGAGGCCATAGCATCTTTGCTGTCCCCAAATGGGACCGTGGTAATCACTACAATCAACCGAAGCCTTTCAGCGCTGGCACTCGCTAAATTTACCCTTGAATACGTTGTCAGATGGGTTCCTGCCGGAACGCATGATCCTAAAAAATTTGTAAAACCCGCCGAGTTATGTTCGGAGTTTAAAACCGTCGGCATCTTACTTGATGATTTAACGGGCTTTGTTCCTACCCTGTCAGGTGGCTTTAGGCAGTCGGGATATTTTGCCATAAATTATGGTGCCAGCGGTGGGTGGATGTAAGCGCAATATCGGACCAGATAAAAAGCTGTACTTTATAACCTAGGCAATTCAATTGTCGTGGGGAAACCAAGGCATCTGCATGACTTCAATGCCCTCCTCGTCCAGCTGCTCGCGTTCAGTTTCAGAAACCTCGCCGTAAATACCTTCTGGCTCAGCTTCTCCATAATGAATCTTCCGCGCTTCGTCGGCAAAGTTTTCACCAACATCACGACATTCCTCCTTTATTTTAGCTTGCAGCGCGCGCATTCCGACCATTAGTTGCCTCATTTTGATTGAAGCTTCTGGCACCATTGCCTGACCAGAGACTATCGCCGGCGGAGGGGAAGCAACCTCGGTGGTACGTTGTGGGTCTAACTCGGCTTTGCGCGTTTTTGGGCTGGCGAGATTAGGAGCCATGAGGGCGCGACGAACTTTAACTGTTTCGCATACTGGACAGGATACGAGGCTGTTCGCGCATTGTTGGGCGAAAGCGTCCGAACTTTGGAACCACCCCTCGAACTCGTGCGCTCTTTCACAGATCAGTTGATATTTGATCATCTCTTTGCCTTAAAGCCAGTTACTCTATTTCAGCTAAGCTTTGCCTTTAAATTTTACCTTCCCAGTTGATAGATGGGCGCGAACCCACCCTCAGACAAGCTTTCCACAACAATGTTTGTATTTTCGCCCAGAACCGCAAGGACACGGTTCATTACGCGCAATCTTACGGTTTGGTGTTGACATCCTTTTCTGCGCAGGGGCTTCTCGCGTCGCTTCCTCTTTCTCCGGTGGACGCAGCTCAACATGCGCTAGAACCATGGTCGTCGTCTCGCGCAAACCGCCAAGAAGCTGCTCAAACATCATGAAGGCTTCACGTTTGTATTCATTAAGGGGGTCCTTCTGTGCATATGCTCTGAGGGAGATACCCTGACGCAACTGATCGAGGCGCAGTAAGTGCTCTTTCCATTGCTGGTCCAAAACTTGTAACAGTAATGATTTTTCTGCCATCCGCATAACGTCTGGCCCAAGACGCACAGCTTTTTCAGCCATGTACCTATCAGCTGCATCGATCAAGCGCTCCTCAATTTCCGTTTCGGCAACACCATCCTCAGCAAACCAATCTTCTGCCGGAACCTTAATACCAAGCACGCGTTGTGAATCTACGGCAAGCTGGTCAGGCTGCCACTGATCGTGATAGCTGCCCTTAGGGATGGCAGTATCAACAATCTGAGCTGCAGCCTCATGTCGCATCTCGGTTACAGTTTCTTGGACATCATCGGCGCGCATAATTTCCTTGCGCTGAGCAAAAATTACACTTCGCTGATCATTCATCACATCGTCATATTTGAGCAGTTGCTTACGAATTTCGAAGTTGCGAGCCTCAACCTTGGATTGCGCCTTTTCAACCGCCTTGTTGATCCAGGGATGGATGATAGCCTCCCCTTCCTCCAGACCGAGCTTTTGCAGCATCCCGTCAAGTTTTTCTGAACCAAAGATGCGCATCAAATCATCCTGTAGTGACAGAAAAAATTTGGAAGCACCAGGATCACCTTGACGCCCAGTGCGTCCTCTCAACTGATTGTCGATCCGACGTGATTCATGCCGCTCGGTGCAGATAACATAAAGACCTCCGGCTTCAAGCGCTTTAGACTTTAATGTCTCCACTTCACGGATGATGCGGGCCTTTTCTGTCTTGCTGGCGTCACAAGCAACGAGCCGCATTTCTAGATTGCCTCCAAGCTGAATATCCGTGCCACGGCCAGCCATATTGGTAGCAATGGTCACCGCACCTGGTACACCTGCCTGAGCAATTATTTTGGCTTCCTCCTCATGAAAACGGGCATTAAGAACTTTATGCTCGATCTTTCGCTTTTTCAGCTCAGCGGAGAGGGATTCAGACTTTTCAATACTGATCGTGCCGACTAAGACGGGTTGGCCCCGGCTTCGACATTCAGAGATTAAATCGATGACGGCATCATCGCGCTCAACGCTGGTACGATAGACTTCATCATCATAATCAACACGCTTAACCTCGCGGTTTGTAGGTATCGAGGTCACATTGAGATCATAAATTTCAGAAAATTCTCCAGCCTCAGTCATCGCTGTGCCTGTCATTCCGCTAAGCTTTTCATACATGCGGAAATAATTTTGGAATGTCACCGATGCGAGTGTTTGGTTTTCAGCCTGGATGTCGACATTTTCCTTCGCTTCGATTGCCTGGTGCAACCCATCGGAAAAGCGTCTGCCATCCATCGCGCGGCCAGTGAATTCATCTATTATTACCACGCCGCCGTTTTTAAGCATGTAATGCGTGTCTCGGTGAAACAATTTATGTGCGCGCAGCGATTGATTGACGTGATGCAACAACCCAACGTTGTCAATGTCATAAAGCGTACCCTCATCCATCACATTCGCTTCCCGCAGTAGCGCTTCGGCGTGTTCGATCCCAGCCTCGCTTAGTGAGACGCTGTTGCCCTTTTCGTCGAGTTCGACGTCACCCTCTGCAAGTTTTGGTACAATTTTATTCGCAGCAATGTAGTTATCAGCGTTGGTTTCAGCAGGACCGGATATGATCAGTGGTGTTCTTGCCTCGTCGATCAGGATCGAATCGACTTCATCGACAATAGCAAAGTTATGGTCCCGCTGAACCATATCCTCGAGCCGAAATTTTAGATTGTCGCGAAGGTAGTCAAAACCGAATTCGTTATTAGTGCCGTAGGTCACATCACAGCTATAGGCTTGACGACGAGCATCATCATCAAGCCCTCCGGTGATACAACCGACACTCATCCCCAAAAATCTATAAACTTGGCCCATCCAAGCTGAGTCGCGCGAGGCAAGATAATCGTTGACCGTAACAACGTGAACACCCTTGCCCGACAATGCATTTAAAAACACGGCAAGAGTCGCAACCAATGTCTTTCCTTCGCCTGTTTTCATTTCAGCAATCTGGCCTCTGTGAAGCGCTATGCCGCCCATTAACTGAACATCAAAATGCCTTTGGCCCAGTGTTCTCTTCGCTGCTTCGCGTACCAGAGCAAAAGCCTCAGGCAACAGGGAGTCTAGACTTTCACCACTAGCGACACGCTGCTTGAACGATGCAGTTTTAGATGGAAAGTCCTCAGCACTTAGCTGCTCCATGCTGTTTTCAAGATCGTTTACCCCTGAGACCATCGGCACGAGCTTTTTCACGACCCTATCGTTGGAATCGCCGAACAAGCTTTTCGCCAATGAACTGAACATGATTACTCCAGAAGTTTCGCGGCTGAGGCGCCCTGATTTTCCCCATGTGGGCTGGGTCGCGGCCGGTCGTTCCCACGCTTTTGAGATAGTCATCAACGCCCGTTTTGTCAATGTAGCAGCGGCTTTGGCATAATATACCCTGCACGTCTGTAAGGGGATGTTTTTAACAACAGAAAAAATTGACAAAGACTTGCCTTGGCTGTCGGCATCGTTAAAATATCCCCTATCTTCCAGAGATCCAGTGCCAGGCGGGAACGTCGGCAGTTCCGAAAAAAGGTTAAAACCTATGAAATCCCTGATCCGCGCTACCTGTTTTTTGTTTTATGTGCTTTATTCTGGGAGCGTTTTCGGCAAAGACCGCATTGCCGTTGCCACCTTGAATGACGAAACAATTTGGCTGGAAGAGGTGATGCGTGCCGTTGAGAGACTTCCACAAGAATATCAGCAGGCACCTATGGATAGCTATTTTGACCAGCTCGTTGCCGAAGTCATTGACACAAGACTGGCCGCTGCCGCGGGATATGAAGCCGGTTTGGACAAAGACAAAGCCGTTTCAGAGGCCATGCAAATGGCCGCCAATCGCATTCTGGCAGAAGCGTTTTTGAGCGCTACCATTAAAAGTCAGATCACTAACGAAGCCATTGAGTCCGCCTATGACGCGTTTGTTGCTGATACGGCATCACGCGAACAGGTTACCGCATCTCATATACTGGTGGAAACAAAGGAAGCGGCAATGGAAGTCATCGCAAAGCTCAATGAAGGCGGCGATTTTGCCGCGCTTGCGAGGGAGATTTCGACAGGTCCAAGTGGTCCTAATGGCGGTTCCCTTGGCACTTTTGGCAGGGGTCAGATGGTACCAACCTTTGAAACAGCTGCATTCTCCATGCCTGTTGGCAGCTATTCCAAAGAACCCGTTCAAACACAGTTTGGTTGGCATGTGATAACGATATCCGAACGGTCAGTGCAACCAGCACCCGAACTGGCAGCTATGCGCGCGCAATTGAGCAACAATCTGTCTCGGCAGCAGCTTGGCCGATTGCTTGAAACGCTGCGTGCCAACGCTGTCATCGATCTGCGTAGTTTTGATGATATCCGTGAGGATGCCCAGGCGGCCCAACAGGCACAATAATGTCCGTCTCACCATTAGCACCGACCTGCTTTCCAGAGCTTCCAACAATTCGCGGCATTAGGCTAACAACAGCGCAGTGCGGTATGAAATATCAAGGCCGTGATGATCTGATGGCGATTCTGATAGAACCGGATGGCCATGTGGCCGGTATGTTTACGCAATCTGATACTGTAGCTGCGGCCCCACGCTGGAGTCGTGATAATTGTAGGAGCGCAAAAGTAAGGGCAATCATCACCAATGCTGGCAATGCAAATGCCTTTACCGGAGACCAAGGTATGCAGGATGTTATCACCTTGTGTGCTGGATTTGCTGCGACCATTGGCGTCCAACCCGAAGATGTGCTAATCGCGTCCACCGGGGTCATTGGCGAGCCATTGGATTGTGATCTATTTGCTGCGAAATTTAACAAACTTGCCACATCGGATGACGCAGGCTGGCTAGCCGCAGCAAATGCCATCCGCACCACCGACACCTTTGCCAAAGGAGCCGGCTCGGTCTGTAGGATAGATGGAAAGGCTGTTCAAATCTGTGGCATTGCCAAAGGTTCGGGTATGATTGCGCCTAACATGGCCACAATGTTGGGCTATATCGCCACTGACGCAGCAATTGCGCCAAAAGCCTTGCAAGGCTTATTGATTGCTGCCACCAGCAAAAGCTTTAATGCAATTACTGTTGACAGTGACACCTCAACATCTGACTCTGTGTTTTTGATCGCCACGGGAGCCGCCGCAAATGCTGAAATTACGGACCCGAGTGATCCACGACTGGCCGATTTCGCTACCTCACTTGACCACGTAATGCAAGATCTTGCGAAGCAGATCGTGCGCGACGGAGAAGGCGCCAGCAAATTCATCACCATTGATGTCATTGGAGCCCGTAACGAAATGAGCGCCCAAAAGATTGCAATGTCGATCGCCAATTCACCACTGGTCAAAACAGCAATTGCAGGTGGAGACGCAAATTGGGGCAGGATTGTTATGGCCGTCGGCAAAGCTGGCCAGTCCATCGACCAGTCACGTCTGACCGTATCTATTGGAGGGTTCACGATCGCAAAGAACGGAGGTCGCGTAGAAGGGTTTGATGAAGACCCCATTGCCAAACATATGGCTGGCAACAATATCGCCATCGAGATTGGCATTGGCGACGGACCAGGTACCGCTCGCGTCTGGACTTGCGATTTTACACATGACTATATCAGCATCAATGCCGACTACCGAAGCTGAGATGTTGCTACCACTTATTTATGTGAGTGCAGTGGCTTTAGTTGACACAGATGGGCGAGTACTGATAGCGAAGCGTCCAGAGGGGAAGCCTATGGCCGGCCTATGGGAATTTCCTGGTGGCAAGGTAGAAGCTGGCGAGACGCCGGAACAGGCGTTGATCCGGGAACTATATGAGGAGCTAAGGATCAATACGGAGGAGAGCTGTTTGGCACCTATCAGTTTTGCAAGTCACAGCTACCCTTCATTTCACTTGGTAATTCTGTTGTTTGCCTGCCGCAAATGGAACGGAAGCCCCCAGCCAGTTGAAGTTGCCGAATTGAAATGGGTACACCCAAAACAGCTTCGTAACTACCCTATGCCAGCGGCTGATATGCCACTTATTCCAGTATTGCGGGATCTTCTCTAGGGCCTGTAACGAAATCAGCATTTTGAAGGTAGATCATGCTCAGTCGCATCAAGGCTGTCTGCGAGACGGCGCCTGGCACTTCCCGGGCGTAGCGGCTTCTGCTGACTATCATGCTGCGCCCAGCCAGTTAGGGTAATAATCTCAAAACTTGCTGGGATTGAACCGTCTGGCAGCGCATAACGCTCATTATAAATCTCCGCTGCGCGCAGGAAAAGCTGACGTGGAGTTGGCTTTCGTATACGCTGCCGCAAAGCATTCTGCTCTCCCATGCCACGCAAGTCAGCCATCAATCGAAAGAGACTCGGGTAAGTGATCGTAAGCCGATCAGAGTCAGAAACGGGTAAGGCAAAACCAGCACGACCAAGCAAATCACCAAGGTCACGAACATCGGCCATCATGGCCGCTCGTGGACTTATTCCCCTTGAAATCTCAGTCTCAGCCTCTGCAAATACGTTGCGTAACTCGGTCAATGTTGACCCGCCAAGAAAGCTGACAAGAAACAAGCCGTCTGGCTTCAATAGGGCTTGCATTTGCGCTAACAACCCCGGAAGATCATCGACCCAATGCATAGACAGACAGGAGAATATAGCGTCAAACATGGCTGGCGCGAAAGGCATTCGTTCAGCCTCCGTGACAATTGCCGGGCCATCAGCCTTGGCCATGTGTGCAAATTCAAAAGTTGGATCAGACTGGATCACCGTTCCCACTTTACCTGTTTGCTTCAGAAGGCGTGTGAGCAACCCATCATGACAGCCGAAATCTAAACAAAGAGAAAAATCCCGATGCATAAGCTCAAGCCTGTCTAAAAGCCGGAGCGCGCTCTCAGATTTCAGAAAATCAAATTCATTGAATAACGGTGCTGCACGTGCACGGTTTTTGCAATGTTGTTCATAGTCAAATAAACGTGGAATATCTGGGCCTAGAGCCAGCGCATCTCTCTTATCCATAGGTTGCACAATCATCAACCGCTTGAAAAATGCAAGTGAAAATTGTGGCTTCTAGGTCAACAATATTTTCACGGCGATATTCAAGACCTTTTTTCTTTATCTATTATTAGCTGACCTTCGCGCAATACTCAATATCACTCAAGGGAGCATGGTGCAAATCAATCAGCAAATTGATAATTACCAAGTTCAGATAAACTCTAGTTCACAGAATGATGAAGCTTACAAGGCCTTGAAGATTGACATGAGTTAAACTAAATGCCCCCTTATGGAACGCGATCTAAAAGTTGAAATCTACGTTGGAACAGCATGCGGTTATTGTACGCGAGCACTGAGGCTCCTGGACACAAAAAATATTGCATACCGAAAAATCGATATAACTATGAACTCAGGCCTTCGCGCAGACATGCGGTGTCGAACAGGTGGGCGTCAAACCGTGCCTCAGATTTTCATTAACAATAAACATATTGGCGACTGTGAGGAATTGGTTAGGCTAGAAAATGCCGGACATCTCGACAGCCTTTTGAGTTTGTCTTGAACCAGACGCTTCGCGTTGCCGCTTTGCAATATTGTGCCGGTGCAAAGCCCGCAGTAACCCTCAACTATATCAAACCAATGATCGCCGCAGCTGTAGATAAGGGGGCAGAATTGGTTGCACTTCCAGAGGCCGCCACTTTTTTGGCTCCCAACCGAAAAAGTCTAAGTTACATTGCCGAAAATGAAACTAACAGCCCAAGCCTGACGAGCCTCAGTACTATAGCCCGTTACCATAAAATTTGGCTCCTGATTGGATCGCTTCTGATTCATCGCTCTGGGGATGGACAGCTTGTAAACCGCAGCTACCTTATGACACCTGAGGGAACCATTAGTGCTCATTATGACAAAATTCACATGTTTGACGCGGATGTTGGTGACGGAAACCAATATACCGAGTCGAAAAATTTCCGAGCGGGTAAGAAAATGGTCGTTGCTAATTGCGCCATTGCATCAATTGGCATGAGCGTTTGTTACGATTTGCGCTTTCCGACGCTTTACCGCGACATGGCGAAAGAAGGTGCGACTGTTCTGTCGATACCATCTGCATTCACGTTTAATAGTGGACAGGCGCATTGGCATGTATTGTTACGTGCCCGCGCTATTGAAAATGGGTGTTTTGTCATCGCACCGGCACAATGTGGAACTCACGCTGATAACCGGCGAACCTATGGTCATGCGCTAATCATCAACCCCTGGGGCGAAATCATGGCTGAAGCAAAAACCGATGATGGTATAGCTGACCCGGGGTCTAATGATGATGTGATATTCGCAGATCTAGACATGGACGCTGTACGGTTAGCACGACGCGCTATACCCTCAATCAACAATACTAGGCCTTATGGTACCTAATCAGTAGAGAACATTGTCACCCATACTGAGATATTTGTCTGACCTATCAGAAATTAGGGCGGCGGCATCCATTGGTTGCATGGATTTCAACTGCTCCAAACAGACAGTTCCAAGACTGGAAATAGCGGCTGACTGATCCCGATGCGCCCCGCCTAGTGGTTCGGGAACAATAGCATCAATCACACCAAGATCCATCATGTGATCCGATGTGATTTGCAGCGCCTCAGCAGCCTCTTTTGCATGTTCACCACTGCGCCACAGGATCGACGCACACCCTTCGGGAGAAATAACCGAATAGATGGCATGTTCAAACATTACAACGCGGTTGCCTGCAGCAAGAGCTATGGCACCGCCTGAGCCACCCTCACCAACAATAGCCGACACCATTGGAGTCGGCAAACGAAGGCAGGCGCGTATTGAGGTCGCGATTGCCTCCGCCTGGCCTCGCTCTTCAGCCCCACGGCCCGGATAGGCTCCAGCCGTGTCTACAAAGCTGAGAACTGGCAAACCAAATCGGCCCGCCAACTCCATTAGGCGGGTCGCCTTGCGGTAACCCTCTGGTCGAGCCATACCGAAATTTCTTTTGATACGTTCCTCTGTTGTGCTGCCCTTTTCCGTCCCCATGACCATTACACTCTGACCACGAAAACGGGCCATACCCCCTATCACTGCATAATCATCAGCATAGTTTCGATCACCAGCAAGTGGCGTAAAATCTTCAAACAATTGATTAATTATAGCGCTAACACGTGGTCTTTCAGGATGGCGGGCGACCTGCACCTTTTCCCAAGGACTAAGCTTTTCGTAGGTCTGCTTCAACTCGCGTTCGATCCGTGTCTGCAGCTTTCCAATCTCATCAGCAATGTTGATTCTACCGTCGGAACTCATATGGCGAAGTTCTTCCACCTTGCCTTCTAAGTTGGCAATAGGCTTCTCAAAATCAAGAAAGTGTCTCATTTCAGTAGGTTGTCCTATATTTGTAGCAAGGTAGAAGCCTTGAGGTATACATTACTCACCCTTTCCTTTGCTTGCAAGCGGGTGGGCTGTTGCCAATAGGCCGGCAAGACGGTCCGGGCGGGTCGAAGTATAAATTTGAGTTGTTGAAATGTCAGCATGACCTAGCAGGGTTTGTAGGCTACGCAGATCGGCACCCCGATTAAGCATATGCGTTGCGAAGGAGTGCCGCAGGACATGCGGGCTAACTCGAACAGGGTCAAGCCCCACCTCAATCGCGAGCTTTTTCAATAGCACAACAAATTGGTGACGCGACATCGGCGTGTCACTTGCCTTCCTACGCGAATTACCAGTAGCAGATTTCTCAACATTATCTTTTGACACGGCCGCCTTATAGGGAAACATGTAAATGGATTGGATATATTCTGGACGACTGTCCCGCGTCTCAAGCCATTTAGCTGCTGCCAGCCTTGCCGCATTCCCCAGCGGTACCAACCTCTCTTTGCCACCTTTTCCGACCACCACCAGGCTTTCCTGCCCTCGACGAAATTGATTGACTTTAAGAGCCATCAGCTCGGATACACGTAGGCCTGTGGCATAGAGTATTTCTATAAGTGCAACCGCGCGCCGAGCCTTGCAGGAAGGTTGCAATCGTCCAGCTACTTTGATGAGAGCTACAATCTCCTGCTCTGATAGACTTTTAGGAAGGTTGGTTGGCAGTTTTGGGTTCTCGATCCAACGGCATGCATTGTCACTACGAAGCCTTTCCTCAACAAGCCAAATCATCATCTGCCGCAACGAACTTAATCGCCTAGCAACCGTTCGAGCAGACAATCCCTCACCATGCCATTTAGAAATAACAGCACGCAAATGGTCTGCGTCACAGGTAGCGAGTGATGTGCCTTTGGCCATCAGTGCGCTACTAGTCGCCTCAAGATCACGGCGGTAAGCAGCAATGCTGTTTGGTGCCAATGAGCGGTCAGCCGACATCGCGTCCAGAAAGTTGCTGATAACGGCTATCTGTCTCTCGGCTCCTGTTTTTGGCAGTTCATTCATTACTGGTTGATTGCATTGTCAGTAGCAGTTTCAACGCCAGAATTTTCATTAGCGGCACCTGTTGACCCATTTGAACCACCTTGAGTCGCTAAGATTTTATCTTGACCCGTTTCATCCATAAAGGTTCCATAGAGAGTAGATAGGCTATCACCTTCAACCACTAACGCCTGGTCCTGCTGAGCAGTCGGTGATAGTCCTGACATTAAGGGAGCCATCTGGGACAAGCGCGACAACAGATGCGTTTTGACAACCTCTGTTGCGAAAAGCCGGCCGGTTTTAGTTTGACCGATTTCATTCATTGCCCTGACAATCACCGCAATATCCTGCGGATTGATATGCTGCAACGGAGTGTCACCAAGTGCCCAGCTTGCGAGCAACACTGTCTCAGCAAAGTGGCGTTTTTCAGCAGCGTTTTTAAGCACCCGCAACAACAGTGGCGAGAGCGGCTGATAGCGCTTATTCTGATCGGTCGAGGAGCTCAAAAAATCAAACCATTCATGATCACTCGGGACTATACCTAGTGATTCAATTAAAGGCAGCAGTGTCCAAAGATCCAGATCATCAAGTGCGCGGTGATTCCACTCACCAG
Source organism: uncultured SAR116 cluster alpha proteobacterium (assembly GCA_902623185.1). Taxonomy (GTDB): domain Bacteria; phylum Pseudomonadota; class Alphaproteobacteria; order Puniceispirillales; family Puniceispirillaceae; genus MED-G116. Next base: position 10,988 of record CACNSW010000008.1, on the reverse strand, counting down.
TAGCAAGCATCTGCATTAGGGCACGTGCAGCAGCCACCTCTTTGGTGGATGCACCAACCATATTGTCAGGAATGACAATTTCAGGTTTCTGTATGGCAATAAGCATCGCAACCGCTGCAAGGGATTGCCCATCATCTGCACTAATCGCCGAGTCCAACCCTGGAAATGTTAATGCTTCACTTGCCAACTCAGCATAAAGCGGGAGCATTATTTGTCCATTGCCGTTAGCAATGTCGGTTTTCATTGCTTGCGCAACTAACAGCAATCGCCCGGCACTAGCATCACTAGCAATGGCTCGCCAGGTCATTGCAGTGGTCAAAGGTGAAGAAGCGCTATTATGACGGGCCAGTGCAACTTCAGCTAGTTCAGGCGCAATTGCCACACTTCGCCACAGACTACCTGCCTCAGATGGGGTAATGAGGCCTTTAGACAATCCGTCGAAAGTTGAAACTAATCTTGCATCCGCACCCAAATAACGCAAAGCCACTGCCCCTTGTGCCATTTCCGGTGGCAACGCCCTAAGGCTGTCAAGGCTAATTTCATGGTGGGCCGCGTCCATCAGCACAACATGAAGCGCTTCAACAAGTGCGGGATCAAAAGCCAGCGCCTCATTACCGCTGAGCATTTCATCAACAAGCGCAAAGAAAACGGGGTCCTCAACACCGCTTGCCGCCAATATGTCAGCGCCAAATCTCGCACTCACCACATCATCTTGAACGGAACGACAAATCACCTTCAATTTGTGCCAGTAGGGATCTAAAGTAGTAGCAATGTAGCTCTCCACAACAGCACAGGCGTCCTTGTCCAGCCGTTGCATAAGCTGATATTCGACAAGCCATTTCTTCCAGTCGAGCCAATCGTCATCATTTGGCAGGAGCCCTACAATAAAGGCTAAATCATCGGACCGACCAGCCGACGCTAGCAGCTTGAGCCGTGCCTGAACCAGTGCACGCGCCATCTTGTTGGCACCAGCTGGCGGCACCGCTTCCTGGGCGATAACATCGAGAGCGAGTGAGGAAATTGCGCGGGATTGCGACGTAAGGCTCTTATTTTCATATATATACCTCGCGCGGTTGGCAGACGTACCGCGCCATATCAACTCATTCATTTTACCAGTGTTATCTATGGTTTGTGACACACCAATTGCGGCAAGACCAACATCCTTGATATGATCTGACCCTATGGTGATCGATGTATCCTCAGTAAACAGAACCTGCTCTGTCTGTCCAGTCGCCTGCCTCGATTTGTCATTCGAATCACCCTCTCTCAACGTGGCAGCGCTCACATCCGGTGCTGAACGCCGATCTGTAGGGTTATTGACGAGACCTGTTTCTATATCATTAGCGACCTCATTGAAAACGTCATCAATAGTCCTCACATTACCGCCGCTGTCTTCACTCTCATTACCATTTCCGTGCATCGAACGACTAAGAAGATTGACGGGTTGTTCGTTGTTGGTTGTAAGCTCAGTTTGGGCCAACGCGGAGTTTAAGCCAATAATACCAAGGTTTGTCGTAAGACCAACAACAACGGCAATGCTGAAGGCATTATTCTTGGAAAGTTTCATTTGATACAACCTTGTTTATGGCTGTGGTTGGCGCTGGAATTTTCCAACTCGACAGCGCAACAAGACCGGCACCAAATAGGCCGGCAATCACAATCACAATAATTCCAATCCGGTTCATTTTCTATCCACCTGACTTGTCAGATCAGCAAACTAGCTCAATGAAATAATGCTTAACGCCATTCATAACAGGGCCTTTTTCAAAGCTATCAGTTGTTATGGCATATTTTGTATGTCAATAATATGTCTGCAATTAGGCAAAGAAGCCAGATTTGTCCAATAACACGGCAAAATACAACTACACGTTCGCTCGAGCAAGCTGTTCCTTTACCGACAGCGCGTCAACGAAAGTATTTTTAAATTAAGCTAGAACGGGCATAAGATTGCCTATGCAAACCGATTATAGAAAGATCAAATCACGCATCATCAAACCGATCACTCTCGTCGGTTTAATGGGCAGCGGAAAATCTATGCTCGGCAGGCGCCTTGCTTCACATCTTGACATGCGCTTTGCTGATAGCGACAAAGCTATTGAAGATATCGCTGGTCTTACTATCAGCGATATTTTTGATATCGCTGGTGATGCAAAATTCAGGGAAATGGAAGAACGCGTCATCGCTGAGCTAGTGGCAGACGGGCCACTAATCCTAGCAACGGGCGGTGGTGCCATTTGTAGAGCTGCAACAGCAGAGATTCTTTTGGAAAAATCACTTATCGTCTGGCTTCAAGCCACACCGGAAACGCTCATAGCCCGAATCGGAAAAACAGCTACACGACCTCTACTAGTAGGCGATGAGCCACTCGAGAAACTACGCCAGTTGAGCTTTGATCGCCAGCAGCATTATCAAAAAGCCCATATTCATCTAGACACTGATGGTATGAACGCTGATAAAGCTCTGCAAACTTTGATCGACGCTCTTGACAGCTTTATGCCAGTCAAATAGGCCATAAGCATCATGGATGAAATTAAATCTCTTCGCGTTGGCCTTGGTCCGCGCGCCTATGATATTAAAATCGGGAACAACCTGATTGCCAACGCGGGCGACCTCCTGGGCGAGATTGTTGCCGGACGACAGACTGTTATTGTCACCGACAGCAATGTAGCAGCCATTCACCTCGACGCAATTGCCGACAGCCTTGGGCAGGTCAGTCGACGATGTGACTCGATCATCGTGCCAGCTGGTGAGGCAAGCAAGAATATGCAGGTTTTCACCGGTCTGCTCAACGATATGCTCGAGCTTGGGGTGGACCGCGGATTAGTCATTGTTGCGCTTGGCGGTGGAGTGATCGGCGATCTTGTCGGCTTTGCCGCAGCAAGCCTGATGCGTGGGGTGGATTTCATTCAGGTTCCTACCTCACTGCTAGCTCAGGTCGATAGCTCTGTTGGAGGCAAGACCGGAGTCAATGCTCCCCACGGCAAGAATTTAATTGGTGCCTTTTATCAACCAAAGGCAGTTTTGGCTGATACCTCAGCACTTGCAACATTGCCACTGCGTGAACTACGCGCGGGTTACTCCGAGGTAGTTAAGTACGGTCTGCTCGGCAATGCGGAATTCTTTGGCTGGCTGGAGCACAACGGAAAAGCAGTGTTAGAGCTTGACCAGCAGGCGCTAACGCACGCCATTATGACATCATGTGCCGCAAAGGCTAGAATTGTTGAGGCGGATGAACGGGAGGCCAATCAGCGGGCCCTCCTGAATCTTGGTCATACCTTTGCCCATGCCTTTGAGGCAGAAGCAGGATATGACGGTAGCCTTCTTCATGGCGAGGCAGTAGCTGCAGGGCTGGGTGTTGCGTTCGCGCTTTCGGTACGACTTGGCCTATGCGATCAGAGTGATTTGGACCGATTGAAGGCTCATTTGAAAATGCAGCATCTACCGGGTGGTAACAATGAGCTGTTAGCTGGCAATGCGTCGTCAGAAACACTGATTTCTCATATGAAACACGATAAGAAAGTTCTTGATGGAAAAATGCGTTTTGTCCTGCTCAAAGGCATTGGCAAAGCGTTTGTTGCATCCGATGTGGCTCTTGATGATGTCCGTGCGACGTTGGAGTACGTGCAATGATGAGTGCCGATATATGGTGGCTGCTTGTAATCGTCATTCTACTGATTATTGCATCAGCTTTTTTCTCCAGTGCGGAAACAGCATTGACTGCAGCCTCAGATGCACGGATGCGCCAGCTTGCAAGCAAGGGTAACCGACGTGCGCTACTCGTCGAGAAGCTGCGAACTGACCGAGAGGGGCTTATTGGCACGATCCTTATTGGGAACAATGCCGTCAATGTGATTGCATCAGCTCTCGCCACATCAGTTGCCATTTCGCTGTTTCAAGATGCCGGGTTGTTGTGGGCGACTCTTACGATGACAGTAGTGCTGGTGATTTTTGCCGAAGTTATGCCCAAGACCTACGCATTTACCTATTCGGACAAATATGCGCTTGCAATTGCCCCGGCGATCCAGATGGTTGTATTTTTACTTAACCCACTTGCAGTTGGCTTGCGCTTTCTGGCAAGCCAGTTGATCCGCAAAAGTGTAGAGCAGGAGTCTGATCGCGAGGAAGAATTGCGTGGTCTGATCGAACTTCACGGCGCTGAAGGGGACGCCGACAACCGTGAAACTCAGGCTATGCTGTCGTCAGTTCTCGATTTAAATGAGATCAGCGTTGACGAGATTATGACTCATCGTGCTGAGGTCAATATGATAAGCTCCGATGAAAATCTAGAGACCATACTGCAACATGTCCTGGCCTCTCCCCATACGCGCCACCCAGTTTTTTCCGGAAACCCTGACAATATTACTGGCGTTCTGCATGTCAAAGACCTTCTTCGGACAATTGGGGACCAAGCGAAATCAGGAGATGGTAGCATTGACCCAAACCTTACGGTGCAGAATATTGCAGCAGAACCCTATTTCATTCCCGAGACAACATTGCTGTTTGATCAGTTGCAGACCTTTCGCGCTAGGCGTGAGCACTTTGCCGTTGTGGTCGATGAGTATGGCGATTTGCAAGGGATTGTAACTCTTGAGGATATCCTAGAGGAAATAGTCGGCGACATTGATGATGAACATGATGTTGAACTCGCCGGCCTTACACCACAGGCTGACGGTTCTTGGATTGTCGATGGTGGCGTCACCATCCGCGACCTTAATCGCACTCTTGGATGGCAACTACCTGATGAGGATGCCGCAACGATCGCCGGGCTTGTACTGTTTGAAAGCAGAACGATTCCAAGACCAGGTCAGGAATTTCGGTTCCATGATATCCGATTTCGCATTCTTAATCGTAGTGGGAACAGGTTGACCAGCCTGCGCCTCTGGGCAACAAAGGAAAATTGAAATGGAACCTCTTTATGGCAGCGGCCACCCAACAAGCCTTAGCACACCAACAAAACGTGAGGAAGTACACAACCGGCGCATTTACTGCAATGGATATGCCCGCCACGATGGCCTATTCGACATTGAAGCTGAACTGACTGATAACAAGACATACAGCTTTCCATCTGATTTCCGTGGCGAAGTCACACCCGATATGCCTTTTCATCACATGAAAGTGCGTTTAACTGTAACCCGCGATTTGTTGATAACCGCAGCCGAGGCCGTAACTATTGCAGGTCCATATGCCATCTGCCCAATGGCCAATGAAGTCTTTGCAAATCTGATTGGGATCCAGATTGGCCCTGGCTGGAGGCATAAGGTTCGTGCTGCGATTGGTGGTCAGCATGGCTGCACCCACATCACCGAGTTGATGGGACCAGTCGCCACAATCGCCTACCAAACGCGATATGGTGAGGAGTCACGACAGGCGCGCCAGTCCAACAATGACAATGCGAAAGCTGTAAATTCTCGCGACCAACGTTCTAAAGTTCTAGCCAACAGTTGTGTTGCCTATGCCACAGAGAAGAGTTAGACCGTTCAAGCGCTCAATGGGTCAGGCCGAGAGATGCAGTTCAAGTGCGTGGACGCTTGTAGCCAATTCTTTTTTCAGCAATTCATTTACCATCCTGTGTCGTTGTAGTCGGGACTTACCATCAAATACCGCTGCCGTCAGTGTGACATGAAAATGTGTCTCGCCTCCTTCGCGCCATCCGGCATGACCGGCATGATGATGACTGACATCCTTGACCTCAATAAAACTAGGTTTCAGACCAGATTTTAGCTTTGCTGCTATGGTGTCCGTCATTGGCATGTGGTATCTCCATGATGGGGGTAATTTGGTTTTCTGCTTTGGACAGTGCGCTAGGACGAATTCTATTATGAGACGCCCCAAAATGCCAGAGATTCAGCTCGATAACGATAAGACAGAAAATGGTAAAAAATGCTGTGCAGCCGAGGGTTGTTTAGCTGAGGGAATTTACCCAGCACCCAAGTCACGGCATGCGCTTCGCGATTATCTATGGTTCTGTCTAGAACATGTGCGCGCCTACAACAAATCGTGGAATTATTATGAGGGGTTGCAGGGGGCCGCTCTTGAGGCAGAAATCCGTCGCGCGACAACTTGGGAACGACCTAGCTGGAAGTTTGCCACCGGAAAACCCAGTGAGGAAATGCTTAAAGATACCTTCAACCTTTTTGATTTTGAAAATCGCGAGTGCGGTCAGCGAGAGCAAACGCTGACCCCAGAAGAAAAGCGTGCCTGGCAGATCATGCGGATGACACCTGTAAAGGATCTGGAGCAGTTGAAAAAGCAATATAAAACTCTTGCAAAGGAAAATCACCCGGACAGAAATGGGGGTGACGAGAAGGCAGAAGAACGGTTAAAGGAGATTAATTTAGCCTATGACCTGATCTGCAAATCATTGAATGTAAGCGGCAATAACGCTACGTCTTGAGGTACATCTATTCACCAAGGCTCAGTTCGGAGTAAGACCAAATATGTCCAGCCCAAATAAAACGCTACAATCTGTTGCCCATCCATTGGGGGCTCCAGACATCAATGTTAATGCTCGTGACTTGTTTGGGCTGGACATTGATATGGAGATAACTGCTTTTTCAGAAGCCTCGGATTACGTGCCCAAAATCGACAGCTCTTATCAGTTTGATCATGACACCACACTGGCGATTCTTGCCGGCTTTGGCTTCAATCGCCGAGTCATGATTCAAGGATATCATGGCACGGGTAAATCAACACATATAGAACAGGTTGCCGCGCGGTTGAACTGGCCATGTGTCCGAGTCAATCTTGACAGCCATATCAGCCGGATTGACCTGATAGGCAAGGATGCAATCGTACTCCGTGATGGCAAGCAGGTAACGGAGTTCCGTGAAGGCATTCTCCCCTGGGCGTTGCAGAACCCCGTAGCGCTGGTTTTCGACGAATATGACGCCGGACGCGCAGATGTCATGTTTGTAATCCAACGCGTTCTCGAGGTTGATGGTAAGCTTACCCTGCTTGATAGCAACAAAGTAATTCATCCAAACTCTTTCTTCCGGCTGTTTGCCACAGCCAACACCGTTGGTCTGGGAGACACCACTGGCCTGTATCATGGCACCCAGCAGATCAATCAGGGACAGATGGACAGATGGTCAATCGTATCGACGCTGAATTATCTAGAGCATGATGACGAGGTCGGTATTGTACGCGCGAAACTCCCCGAGTACGCAACTGATAAAGGTGGTGCCACAATTGATGCCATGGTGCGCATGGCTGACATGACCCGCAAGGGTTTCATGGCTGGAGACCTCTCAACGGTGATGTCGCCGCGTACGGTCATTACCTGGGCAGAAAATGCAACGATTCTCGGCGATATAACCGTCGCCTTCAGACTCAGCTTCCTCAATAAATGCGATGAGATCGAGCGGCCCACAGTTGCTGAATATTACCAGCGCTGCTTCGGCATTGATCTGCCTGAGGTGCCTGTTCGCCAAACCAACGGAAGCTAGGACCAGACGCCGATGGACGCCAATGATCCCAATCAGCAATTTCTAAAATCCACCGCCGCCACAATGCGAGCGTTGGCTGGTGGCCGCCAACATCAAGTAACATATGCCGGAACTGACACGCATATTGGCGAAAGTGACGTGCGGTTGCCAGCATTTCCAGAAACCTCAACACCGGCTCAACGGGCAATTTTGCGAGGCGCTGCAGATGGGGCGGCTTTGTGGATAGCCCACCACAACCCCAGGACTCACAGAAGATTATGCCCCTCACTCGATGGTGCTCGCGCAATTTTCGAATCCGCTGAGAAAGCCAGGGTGGAAGCCATCGGCGCGAAGCAGTTGGTTGGCGTTAGCAACAATCTGGAGGCTGCACTTAATCGACGCTATGAAGACCGGCAGATCGAAGCCCCCGGAAGTGCAGATGAGGCGGGGATCGCCGAAGTGGTACGCCTTCTTCTGCGTGAGGATCTTACTGGCGCAACGCCACCAAAGAAACTTTCAATGGTCCTTGATCTCTGGCGTCCCTGGGTCAAGAGCCGTGCCGGTGACCTGATGCAGGAACTAGCAGCCAATTTGAAAGATCAGGAGAAATTTGCACAATTGTCTCGTCAACTAATTGGTGCACTTGAGAGTGATCTAGGTGACTCTGGTGCCGATCCGAATGATCAATCAGAAAGCGATGAGGATGAGGGTGACAATGGCGACACCCAAAGCGATCAAGACGACCAACAATCAGTTGTTGGCGATGATAAAAGCGACGGTGACGACAACCAGAGCATTGAAGACGCTGGTGACGCCGGTTCAGCAGAGGATGGCGAAATGGCTGAGGAGGATAGGGCGGAAGATGGTATAGCCGACGGTGAGGCTCCTAACTCTGATATGAAAGGGCACAATCAAGACCGCGGTACCCCTTCGAGCTCCTATAAGGTTTTTGAAACACGCTTTGATGAAGTCGTCGAAGCACCAGATTTATGTGATGAGGAAGAACTCATCCGTTTAAGGCAGATGCTCGACCGCCACATGGAAAATGTCACCAGCATTGTTGGAAAGCTGGCAAATCGCCTACAGCGCAAGCTGATGGCACATCAGAACAGGTCCTGGGACTTCGATCTTGAAGAGGGTATTCTTGATGCTGCCAAACTGCATCGCGTTGTCACCCAGCCCCTTAGTCCCCTGTCCTATAAACAGGAACAAGACACCAAATTCCGCGACACCGTCGTCACTTTACTGCTTGACAATTCAGGCTCAATGCGTGGCAGGCCGATCACTATCGCTGCCGTAACTGCAGATATTCTTGCCCGCACACTTGAACGATGCGGAGTGAAGGTCGAGATACTTGGCTTCACCACCCGCGCTTGGAAAGGTGGTCAGTCGCGTGAACTCTGGCAGCAAGCCGGCAAACCACCATTACCTGGCAGGCTGAATGATTTGCGCCACATCATATACAAATCTGCTGATGCACCATGGCGAAGGGCGAAAAAATCTTTGGGACTAATGTTACGCGAAGGCATCCTGAAGGAAAACATCGATGGTGAAGCGCTTTTGTGGGCCCATGAGCGCCTGCTGGTACGTAGTGAGGACCGTAGGATAATGATGGTCATTTCAGATGGTGCACCGGTCGATGATTCAACCCTTTCAGTCAATAGTGGCAGCTATCTAGAAAAACATCTTCGTGATGTCATCAGCTACATCGAGTCAAAATCGGCCGTGGAACTACTAGCTATCGGTATCGGCCATGATGTCACACGCTATTATCGTCGCGCTGTTACCATCACCGACGTCGACCAGTTAGGCGGCGCCGTTGTTGGCCAATTGACCGATTTATTTAACGAGGATGTGACGCAGCGTAGCAAACGGGTTGCTTGACTCAAGATATTTCAAAGTCTCAATACCCCCATTCCAAAGTCAAGTTGAGTTGATTTGCAAGCTTAGCCAGTAAGCCTAAGAAGCGGTGACAGCAGCCATTATTTCCCGCTTCAGGACTTTGGCCTCATCAGCGAGTTCAGCGTTGCGAGCCTGCATCAAAAAAGCATCAAGACCACCATGCTTTTCAATGGTCCGCATCGCACTTGTGGACAGCCGCAAGCTGATTTTTCTACCAAGAACGTCGCTTTGGACCCTGGCATGCTGGAGGTTGGGAAGAAACCGCCGCCGGGTACGATTGTTCGCATGGCTGACATTGTTGCCTGACATGACGGTCTTACCAGTGATTTGACAGCGTTTTGCCATGACAAAGGCTCCCTGAATCCTTTAAGATTTTCCGAACTTAAACGTGATCGGTGGGTATAGGCCAGCAATGACTATAGGTCAACCCACAAATCAGCGGTGACCTGGTAATTGTAAAGTCTGTGAAAAATCCTCCTACTCAAAAACAAGTCCCTCTGAATTAGGAATTTGTTTAGACCTTCAACCTGCTTAGACTTATAAACAAAAAACCAAAACTAATCCAATTTTCAAATGCAAGGGAAACCCTCTCGAATGCTAAACCGAATTCTAACTTGCATGTTTTGTGGCTAAACCGTCTAAAGTGAGATGTTCGCTGCGGTAACAAACTTACAACGCCCGTTCTTAAACCATCTGTCTAGGCCAGGATCGATGCTTTCCCGCAGTAAGAGTACATCGAGCTGGATGAATTCTGCGAGGCGCAAATGCACCCAGACTGCGCTCCAACCTAGCTTCAGCTGCAGGCATAAGTGTTCTAACTAATTCTGCATTCTTTATGGCCGCGACAGACCGCCTTTTGCACCTGTCCAAAAATTCCCGCCATGCGCCCTTTAGGGGGTATATTCTTTCACCAATACAATTTCAGCGCTGGCACCTGTAATCCGGCTCTTTGCGCTAGATCAAGCGAGTGGCTTATGGCTTTCCTAGCGTCGGGGATTTGCCCTGATGCCGATGCCAAGTCGGCATACCCATCATATTCGATCAGCAGTTTCAAATCGGCAAGGATTGTTGCTGGCAAAGTCGGCCCCACCAGAGCCATGCCTGTATAGAGTTGCACCAGGTCAGCGCCGACCAGCAGCTTTGCATAGGCCTGCCAACCGCTAGCAACACCGCCAACGCCTACGACCGCTAGCTCACTCTTTGCAAGTGCCGCCACCTCGGCAAGAACCGCTGTTGACATCACAAACAGCGGGGCACCTGACAACCCACCCTGTTCGCCTGCAACCGGAGACAGCAACCCGTCCGGGCGTGTCACAGTCGTATTTGTCGCAATAATACCATCAACGTTGTGATAGGCACAGCATTCGACGATCTTTGTGATTTCTGTGATCTTGAGATCCGGTGCCATTTTCAGAAACAACGGGATTTTCTTTCCAGATTCGGCAAGGCCCGATCTACCGGCTGCGAGTAGATGCCGCAATAGCTGATCCGTTTGAAGAGCGCGCAGTCCCGGAGTGTTTGGTGAGGAAATATTTAGCGTCACGTAGTCAGCAAATGCAGCAAGACGCGCTACCGCAACATGATAGTCTTCAATCGGGTCTGCGCTGTTTTTATTAGCACCGACATTGACCCCCAAAACTGCTGGGCGCTGCTCGACTGCGG
>CACNSW010000007.1 GCA_902623185.1 uncultured SAR116 cluster alpha proteobacterium | reverse complement strand
CGCAGTGCCGCTAATGCAGCCGCAAGTGCATCCGGTGTATGCGCATAATCAACTACAATTTGAGCTCCATCAGGATGCCCTGAAACTGTTTGCATCCGTCCGGTCGCCGCCTTCAGAAAAGCAATGGCATGAAGAGAATCCTGCAGGGGCAAACCGCTCATATGACCCATTATCGCAGCAGTTAGCGCATTCATTGCCTGAAAGGTACCTGACAGTGCTAATGGGATGTACCAATTGTGATCCTGGTGCTTAACCAACATCTGCAGTAACCCGGCGACCGGCTCAATCTTGATAATCTGAAAATCGGCATCATCGGCAAAGCCAAGCGTTACAACTACGCGTGGTGTAGCCGTATTGGCGGTGATCATTTTTGCCAGCTTGCGACCAAAGGGGTCGTCTATATTGATCACCGCAACGCCAGCATGCATGAGGATATCCGTGAACAACCGTGCCTTGGCGGCAAAATAAGTGCCCATATCACGGTGATGGTCGAGATGGTCGTGGGTCAAATTGGTGAAGGCCGCCATATGGATACTAAGACCGTCAAGCCGATATTGCTCCAGCCCATGGCTACTTGCCTCGAGTGCCAAATGGCTTATGCCAGCATTTGCTAGCACGTGAAGATTGCTGTGTAGGCTGATAGCGTCGGGCGTCGTTAGTGAGGGTAGATCAATCATTTTGCCTTTGAGTTTGCGCGTGTCGGATCCTTGCACTCCCAATGTGCCAAGAGAAGCGGCGTCCCAGGTGACACGTTTCCAGATTTGCCGAAGAAACTCTGTGGTTGAGGTCTTGCCGTTTGTGCCAGTAACGGCGGCAACCATTGATGGCTGGCGCGGCCAGAATTTGGCCGCTGCTTTTGCCAATATCTGGCGAGGATTGGCCGTTTGGATCACTAATGTACCGGCCTGAATTAGGGCGCCTAGATCGTCATCAAGGTCCCGGTCATCGGTGATGATCCCAATGGCGCCGGCGACAACTGCTTGCTTGCAATATCGGCGGCCATCGGATTTTGATCCAGCAATAGCGAAGAATAAATAGCCTTTCTGGATTTTGCGGGAGTCTTCGCTCAACCCGCTCACTGCGAGGCCTGCAGTGGCTGCTGACAGATTGGCACGAGTCAGGCTCGTCGGTAAAAGATCAGAAAGTCGCAAGAGTTTTTTTCTCCTCTCCAATCTGCAAATCAAGACGAAGTTTCTGGCGAATTTCTGGCAATTTGTCGTCAACAGGAAGAATGCCGAGCAATGGGGCGGCTTGTTCGACGATACGTTTCACCGCTGGTGCAGCAACCCAACCGCCTGTTGCATAGCCGTAAGATTTCTTTTGCCCCCTTGGTTCGTCGACCATGACCGTCAGTACATAGCGTGGGTCATGCACCGGGAAAGTGGCCACAAAAGTTGCGAGATTAGATTTATTGTCATATTGACCATCTCGAACTTTCTCAGCAGTGCCAGTTTTGCCTCCAACCATGTAGCCTGGCGCCTCAGCGAGATTGCCTGTGCCGTCAGGATGCGAAACAACTAACCGCATCATTGATCGAACGTTGCGAGTGGTTTCAGTGGAAAAGACGCGGATTTTTACTGGACTATCGCCGGTTTGCCTTTTGATTAAGGTTGGAGTGACCAAAAGACCTTCACCACTGGCAGCGCCAACTGCACTGGCTAGATGTACTGGCGATATAGAGATTCCATGTCCGTAGGAAACGGTCATTGTCGCGGTCTGCTTCCAGTGTCTGGGGCTGAGTGGGCGTCCAATTTCTGGAATCTCAAGCGGCAGATAGTCGAGTAATCCCAGTTTTTCCATGAATAGCCGTTGCCTAGTAGGGCCAATGGCCTCGGCCATTTTCGCCGATCCAATATTCGAAGAATAGACAAGGATTTCGGAGATGTTCAGCGGGCGCTTAAAGACATGAAAATCATTGATTGTAAAACTTGCAACGTGCAAGGGTTTAGCTACATCATAGCGCTCTCCCATCTGAACTGAACCGGTTTCAAGGGCAATTGCGGTGTTTAGCACCTTGAATGTCGAGCCCATTTCATAAAGCCCCTTTGTTGCACGATTGAAACGCGCATCTGCACTAATCTTTCCAAGATGATTTGGGTTGAAATCAGGCAATGAAACGATTGCCAAAACTTCACCGCTTTTAATATCTAGTAATACGCCAGCGCCGCCAGCGGCCTTAAATTCATTAATTTGGGTTGATATTTCTTTTGCCAAAATGGCCTGTATGCCGACATCAATGGACAAAAAGACGTCTTTTCCGGCTAAAAGTTGAGACTCCATGGATTTTTCTACACCTGCGATACCATGATTTTGTGTGTTAACCTGGCCAAGAATGTGCGCGGCCACATTACCGCGAGGATATGCGCGTAAGACACCTTCACGAAAATAGACGCCGGGGATACCAAGCTGGAGAATGGCCGCATGTCGGCGCGGCGTCAGCTTGCGGTCAAGTTCGACGTACCTGGTATTTTTTCGTAGCAACTTAGTCAAGCTAGTCTCGTCATGATGCTTGATTAGTGGAGCCAGTCGCCGCACTGCATTGTCTAGATCCATGATCTCACTTGGATCGGCATGCAATACTGTCATTGGCAAATTGGTTGCTAGTAGACGACCGTGGCGATCAAATATCTGGCCGCGCGCTGTATTACTGGCGAGCGGCACTGGGCTGATGCTGGCAGCCTCGGTGGCTACCGCAAGGGTGATAATACGTACTCCAATGGTTATGAAAACTGCCAGTGCAATAAAACAGCTGACAACAAGTCGAACCTCGGCGATGCGTCGAGATTTTGCAGGGTCTGGCCGTGCTGGAAGGATCAACCGGGGTGCTAAAATCAATTTCTGTGCAAGCCTTTTGTACTTCATTGCGGCATCACTCCTGGTCCTGAGATTTCCCTCAACAGGTTCAATTTTGGTGCGATGCTGTCACCATCTGCCGGTTTCATTTGGCCTGGATCGACAATTCGGTCTTCAAATTTTGGTACTGGTCGCATAGGGATCGCATCAATCGGCAGAACCCGATTTATTGAGATTGGCCGCATGCCTAGTAAACGGTCAGATAGTTCCATGATACGTTCCGGGCGCGACAGATACGCCCACTCCGCCTCTAAAACTGCAATTTCTCTCTCGCTTTTGTTGATCTTTGCTTCAAGCTCGACAAGCCTTTCCTCCCTAATGTCGATGCCAGTCTTTACCTGATAAAGAATGGTACCAAGCGGCGCGAGAAAGAGTATGCATAAGAGTATGATCCGCATGATCTAGCTCCTTCCCAACGGATCGTTGGCGTGATGCTTGTTTTCCATGGTGGGTGCACCGGTCCGCCGGGCAATTCGCAGCTTTGCTGAGCGCGAGCGTGAGTTTTCCGTCTTTTCTCTGGCTCCGGGTGCCACCGCCTTGCGACCGAGTAATTCAAAGGTGGGAGGAGAGCTGGCGACCTCCGGCATATGGCGAGATGGTTTCGCTGCAGCCTGACTTCGCTCCGCGAGGAAGCGTTTGACGATTCTGTCCTCAAGAGAGTGAAAGGATACAACTGCTAAAATTCCGCTGGGCTTCAACATAGCCTCTACCGCGGCTAATCCCTCTTTTAACTCGTCAAGTTCACGGTTGATGTAGATGCGCAAAGCCTGAAAACTGCGTGTTGCGGGATCTATCTGCCCTGGCCGTTTCGCTGGCATCACTTCTTGGATGATTGCTGCAAGCTGGCTTGTGGTTGTGATTGGCTTATACCGACGGGCGTTGACAATTGCCCTTGCGATGCGCCGGGATGCCTTTTCTTCACCGTAGACCCATAGGATTTGCGCCAACATCTCTTCATCAGCCTGCATAATGACATCAGCTGCACTGTCACCGCTCTTCGACATCCGCATGTCAAGCGGTCCATTGGTACGGAAGGAAAAGCCACGCTCTGGCTGGTCAAACTGAGTTGAGCAGACCCCTAAATCAAAGGCTGCGCCGGCTAGTCGAATCTCTGGCCCAAGAAGACCCGCCATATTGGAAAAGCAGCCCTCAAAGAGCGAAAAGCGGTTGGCAAATTCATCCACCATCGGTTGACCGCGCCGGATTGCATCTGGATCGCGGTCTATAGCGATCACCCTACAGTCGGCCTTCTCGAGCAATGCGCGACTGTAACCGCCATTACCGAAAGTTGCATCTAGATAGACCGCGTCATTTGAAGGGGACAGCGCCGCCACCACTTCGCGCAACAAAACTGATTGGTGGAGCGCCTGTTGGGGGAGCTGCTGTGCTGGCATCATGGCGCCTCACTGTCAGGCTTCTGCCGATGCATGCTCAGTCGGAGACTTGGCATACCGCTCGTTATGGCCCGACTACGGGCATCCGCCTCGCGCGCCCGATAGCGGCCAGGCAGCCAAATTTGGAATGACCGACCAATGCCGGCATAAAGTGCGGTATCCTTCAAATCCGCAAAGTCAATGAAATCGGCCGTGAGCAAAATCCTTCCTTCGCTGTCAAGTTTCATTTCTTGAGCACTAGAGAGAATCGTCTGCAGAGTTGCAACTTCAGCAGACAGACTATCCATCCTGTCAATAGCGTCGACAATCTGGCCTATTCGCTCCGGCCCACACCCCTCAAGGCATGGCTCAGTTAATGATTTGAAGAGATAGAGCGGCTCCCGACGGCGCTCAAGCACGGAACGAAAAGGTGCCGGCACGGAAAGGCGACCCTTTTTATCAATACGATTTTCGAATGTGGATAAATATAAATCCACGCGTCTGTCCCTATACTTAGCACCCTAATGGGCTGTTATTAGCGGTGGGGAGCATTGCATCGATTGCCTTTGCGCCCCAATACCGATGTTTCCCAATTCCCTTTTCAGCTCTGAGCCCCTTCTACAAGCCTTTTGCACTAAGGAATTTTAGTGCTGCCAGCAGCCAAACAGGGAGCTCCCAACTAAAAATGGGATCATATGGGATATCATGGGAATTTGTGGAAGTCAATGGGTTGACGCTGTTTTGTTATGGGAAAAACTAATAGTTTCAATGACTTAATTCCATTTTTGAACAATACCACATAACATGTTGAAAAAATTTAATGTTCTGTATTTGTACTATTTTGAGTAGGATCGCCATAGCCTTGACTGCTAACTAATCACAAAAACCACTCTTCGCGCGGTGTCAGAGGGAAACGCATAACGTTAAAGCAAATTATACTTCAATCAGTAAAAGCTAAATTTTTGATATTAATCTGCTGGTGCCATTTACATGGGCTGTCAGATGGCCTGTAAGCCGGGTTCTGTATCCCCTTGCCACGGCAGGGGGCGATGACCATTCATCTAGTGCTGGCTGTTGCCAGCCGCCTCTAGCGACCTACCCGGACATCGGTGCAGGATCGCACCAGCCTTATGCGGCATGTGTCCCTATATGGTCTTGCTCCGGATGGGGTTTGCCATGCCCAGTCTGTTACCAGTCTGGCGGTGCGCTCTTACCGCACCTTTTCACCCTTACCTACATCCCAATACTTGTGTTAGCAGGCGGTTTATTTTCTGTGGCACTTTCCCTAGGGTTGCCCCCGCCGGGAGTTACCCGGCATCCTGATCCTGTGGAGCCCGGACTTTCCTCTCCCACCGGATTTCTCCATTGATGGCAACGGTCATCCAGCCATCTGACAGCGAAAATAGGTTAAAGGTGGCTAGGGTGTTAGGTCAAGGATGTGGGTCTTTGACTGCGGTCAGAGCCTCGGCACGCTCTGCGATCTCCAGCCATTTTGACTCCTTCTCGTCTTTCTTGTTTCGTGCAGTGGTAAGTGCCGCCACGGCCTGGTTGAATTTTCCTGGATTGTTGGAGAATAGTGCCGGGTCGGCTATTGCTGCCTCTAACTTAGCGATGGCGATGGTTAGTTGTTCGATCTCACCGGGTAACTTATCGAGCGCATGCTGGTCCCGAAAGGTTAGGCGGGTGGAGCGCTTTGCCGCCTTTGCTTCGTCTTTTTTAGAATCCCTGCTTTTTCTAAATATCCCGCTAGCTTTGCCTTTTGATTTATTTCCAGTCCGCGCTATTTGTCTATTTTCGGCGATCATGCGGCGCCTCAAATAGTCTGAATAACCGCCAGAGTGGCTAACGACCCGCGCATCACCCTCAAAGACCAGCAAAGCGGTCACCGTGCGGTCAAGAAAATCGCGATCGTGGCTGATAATCAGGATAGTACCGTCATAATCCGCGATGACCTCCTGCAAAAGCTCGAGTGTCTCCAGGTCAAGATCATTAGTTGGCTCATCAAGCACAAGAAGATTGTGGCTCTGAGAAAACAGTTTAGCTATTAGCAATCTATTCTGTTCACCACCTGACAGAGTTGAGACCTTTTGCGTCATCTTGTGGTCGTCAAACATGTAATCACGAAGATAGGCGGTCACATGTTTGATCTTGCCAGCGACCTTGACAGTATCTCTATTGCCGCCAGTCAGAATTGTCCAGGGCGAGGAAGCCTGATCTAGTGTCTCGCGCTTTTGGTCAAAATAGGCGTGCAACAGTCCAAAACCTTCGCGAACCCGCCCGCTGTCCGGTTGCTGTAGCCCGAGAAGCACGCGAACCAGCGTCGATTTGCCGATGCCATTTGGTCCAACAATGCCAATCCGGTCACTGCGCCGGACGAGTAGATTGAAATGGCTAAGAATCTGGCAGCGTGCTGGCTTGTTATCCGTCTTAATCTTTTGTCGTGTTGGTATAGGTACGGATACCGAAAGATCTATACCTTCAAGGACCATCTGTCCCCCACCTTCGGCAGTCCCGGTTGCCATACGCATAATTTTTTGTGTGGCGCCGCCTAATTTTGCCCGCTCCTTACGCAATGTCGCCAGTTCTCGCAATCGTCCCTGATTGCGTTTACGACGGGCGGAAATGCCCTCGCGTGACCATTTAATCTCGCTTGCGATGCGCCGATCAATTTTATGAAGCGCTAATGCTTCTTTGGCCAGAATGCATTCCGACCAATCGTCAAATTCGCTGAAATGGCCCTCACGGCGACGTAATTTGCCTTGGTGCAGCCAGATGATTCCAGTCCCCAGATTTCGCAGAAACGCGCGGTCATGGCTAACAACGAGCAAGGCACCCCGATGCTGACGCAGCAGGTCCTCCATCCATTCGATAGTTGGCAAGTCCATGTGGTTGGTTGGCTCGTCAAGCAATAAAACATCGGGTTCGGTATGGAGCGTCCGGGCAAGTGATACACGCCGTGCTTCACCACCAGACAGCCCGTCACTCAGACGGTCCGGGTCTAATCCCATCTTCATCAAAATCGCGTCTGCTTGATGTGTTGGAACTGGCCGGCCAACAGCGGCGGCATCATAGCCGGCGGTAACAATGGCGCGCAACGTTTTTCCCGGATGAATTTTAGGAGCCTGAGGCAGGTAGGCGATCCGCGTTCCTGGTGCAACCCATAGGCTACCCTCATCCATTTCGCGTTGCCCTGACAATAGTTTCATCAAGCTGGATTTGCCAGCACCATTGCGCCCAACAAGGGTCAGCCTATCACCAGCATGCAGTGCTAGATCGGCCCCACGTAGAAGCCAGCGATCACCAAGATTGATGCCGCAGTCAGCAATGGTTAATAACGGTCTCGGCATTGTCAGCTAAGGCCCTCCTTGCGCACTATAATGTTATAGGCCGCGTTAATTTTGGCTAGCTTATCGTTTGCTACTTTGATGAATTCCTCTAGCATGCCTTCAGCGATCATTTTGTCTGGGTGGTTGGCAAGGACAAGTTCGCGCCAGCGGTGACGGAAATTTGTATCCTCAATATCTGGACCAACGCCAAGTACTTCGTAGGGTGTGGAGCCAGTCTGGCCATTCAGCGTCATTAGCCGTGCAAAATCGATTTTGGAAAACCCAAACATCTTTGCGACGGTCGCTAGATATTTTGTCTCAGGCGGGGTAGCGGCGCCGTCCGATTTAGCAATATGAAACAACAAATCAAGTAACTGCTCTATAATTGGTGAGCGCTCGTTGAAAAGTTTTGCAACCTGTTTAGCATAACTCTCAAAACCATCGGGGGTCTGCCGAGCCAGATCCCAGAATTTGCCTACCTGTTTGACTTCGGCTTGAGGAATGTGGATACGCTGGCGAAATGCGGAAATCTCGTCATGAGTAACAACGCCATCGGCCTTTGCCATTTTCGGCGACAAGGCAATCACGGCGACAGTGAAGGCGACTTTGCGGCGTGCGTCGGTATTCTCCGGGGAGTTTGATGGTGAGAAACCTCGTTCCACGGCAATTCCTGCTGCGGCTCCCAACAGGCCTGCAATCGGACCACCAAAAGCAAAGCCTGCCGCGCCACCGATTATGATTCCCCAAATACTCATTTGCCTATCTAGCGTCTGGCAATAGCTAATGGCAAGCCTGTAACGGTCTAATTTGTAAACTATCCCGTCAGATTATGCCGCTTGAATTGGGGGCAATCAAAAGCTTGCGGCATTTTTGCACTAGCGTATGCTCGGTTCTGTGGATAGATTAGATCTATGAGTAATCATTCTGCCAAACCTGCCGAAGCCGTGCCGTCAACTTCTTTTGAAACTCTCGATTTGACGGGACTGAAATGCCCTTTGCCAGTTTTGAAGGCGCGCCGCCAAATTAGCCAGATGGCAGCTGGAGAACGGCTTTACGTAACGGCTGATGATCCGGCAGCGCCACTCGATTTTGAACATTTTTGTAGCGCTGGTGGTCATGCACTTGTTGAGACGCGAAGTGAAGGCGAGGCCTTCACTTTCTGTATACTTATCGGTACTGGTTCTGCTTCTTGACCGCCAGAGACCAGTTAATCTAGCAAATTTAGATGAAATGCGTGTGCTAATGGACCATCGACTGGGCCGTCATACAGCCCCAACTCTCGACATTTGATGAAAAAGCCTGGGGCCGGCAATCCACCACGACCGCGGGAGATCACCCAAGCCGTGCGTAGCCGTGCGCCTGCTTGATGATCTTCAACTAGTTTTGTCTCAAGCCACAGCGTCAGTTTATGGATACGATGAGGCGGCGGGATTGTTGCAGCCTCGGCAAGCTCTGCGTAAGTAATTAGCCTGCTCGTGGTGATGACCGAAGCCAGTGCCATTTCGGCCCGGTGTTGCCAAGTGGCTTCACTGTCATGATCGCTGGTATCAAATTTCTGATCCATTGTAAGCCTATACTAGGTGATTGCAGCGCTGACTGTTTGCCACTATTTTGCCAGCATGTTGTATCTCAGATCACTCATCTTTAACAGCCTGTTCTATCTGATGACGGTACTTGTCGTTATGCTTTTGCTGCCGCTTTTGCTGATGCCGTCGATTGTGGTGCGCTTCGTCGCGCGGTGTTGGGGCTGGATGACGGCCATATTGCTGTTGATAGTAGGAATACGGCATCGTATTCAGGGTGATATGGCGCTTGACCATCAGGTGATCTATGCCGCTAAACACCAATCGGCGTGGGAGACCATCGTTCTTGTCGGCTCCCTGCGAATGCCGGTCACGGTAATGAAGCAAGAATTGCTGTTCCTACCTCTGATTGGGTTGTTTTTCCTACGGGCAGGCTGTATTGCGGTCGACCGATCAGGCGGTATGCGGGCAATGCGGGAATTAAGACGGGCAGCCGTGCGGCATTGCCGGCATGGGCGTTCACTGTTGATTTTCCCACAGGGAACGCGTGTAGAACCAGGCGCCTGCCACGGCTATGAGGTGGGTGTGTTTGCCCTCTACGATGCGACTGGTCTTCCTGTTGTTCCGGTGGCGCTCAATTCTGGTCATGTCTGGCCACGCAACAGCTGGACCAAGCGTGCTGGTATTGTCGATGTTAGGTTTTTACCGCCGATTGCGCCTGGCCTTTCGCGAGGGGCCTTTATGGCCGAGCTGGAAAGTCAGATTGAGGCTGGTATGGATGCCATTGATATCCTAAATGAAGAGCACCGAGACACAACCGTCTAAGGAGGCGTGAACATGGATGGTGGAAATAGCCGCCCTGAAGGGCAGAAAAATGTACTTGGGCGGGCTCTGGTAAGCTGCTCACATGATCCTATCACTGGTTTTTTTCGAGATGGCTGCTGTCATACCGGACCGCAGGATCAGGGATTACATACAATCTGCGCCATCATGACAGATGACTTTCTGGCTTTCAGCAAGAGGGCTGGTAATGATTTGTCGACACCGATGCCACAATTTGGCTTTCCCGGACTAAGAGATGGTGATCAGTGGTGTTTGTGTGCCGCCCGCTGGGAACAGGCGCGCCAAGCAGGGTGCGCACCAAAGGTACGGCTTGCCGCGACCAACATTGTGACCCTGCAAATCTGTTCGCTTAATGATCTGAAAGCACATTCGGTCGATGGAAAATAGAGCACCCACGACCGCAACACTGCAAGGCAATGCCATTTTGCTTGAAAATGTGCTTAAATTAGACGATAGAAGACGGTAATGCTTGCTATCGACCAGAAAGTAAACCTCAATTGCACCGACACGGGTCGGGATGCGACCGGCATAATTGTACGGATCGTCGGCAATCGCGTCGATGTAAAGCTCGATGGTGGGACAGATATTCTTGTGTCACTTCGAATGAGCAAACCGGGTCTTTATGTAGGTTCACAATCGGGGCTCGAATTTGTTATGAAGGTATGAGGAAGCATGTCACCATTATCCTCCAACCTTAAGTCTAGAGACTTACCCAGTGGAAACAAGTTGTCTCGCCAGTCGTCACCGGATAGCGGTAAATGTGAAATGTCGACGTTCCGGCATGCCGATCTATCGGTCTGGTTGATTTGGGCGTTGTTGATGCTTGTTGCCGTTTCCATTCTGCCTTTCGCCGTTCGTAATCAAGACCTAGTGCGAGCGATTGCAAGCATGTGTGGGTTCGACCTAAAATAGTGTTCGCGGTTCTGATTTGCGCATTGTTTTGTGTGATCAATTAGGTTTTAGTTTGGCGGCCCCAGATCCAAAGATTGTAGGAAATAGGACTGTCATATCAATTTAGCGACTCAAGTTTGCTTTGAGATACTTCCTTCATCGAAAAGTATGGACTATTCATTTATTACTCTATCGGTCAAAACCAATTTGCCAATATGCACCTTGTTGGCAATCTCATTAATTAAGGCCTCCTAAATTTGGATCATCAACTGATTATCCAAGTCGCATACGCACCCTCAGCCCTTTATTGGAAAATATATTTGCCAGAAAACGCGATGTACACTATCTGAACCATTCCGGCGGCAAGGTTGTCTGAGTGTGCTGCAAGCCCCGCATCATACATTAAACTTTCCGGGATTAGTTTTGCTACAAAATGATTGAGAATATTTTAATCTCGATTGTTGTTTTGTGCCATATTACTACAGCAGCGCAACACGGTTAACTGTTTGTTAGAATTCTGGGGAGATATTCGGGATAAATGGTTTGTGCGGTTTCGCCACAGCGTAAATAACGGCCTGGAGGAAAAAGCATGATTATTCTCGATGGAGGACTTGGTCGCCAGCTTGAGGCGATGGGCGCACCATTTAGACAACCTGAATGGTCCGCTGCCGCATTGATTGATGGACCACATTTTGTTAGGGCTGCACATGATGCTTTCATAGCTGCTGGCGCAGATGTAATAACGACCAACTCCTACGCTTTAGTCCCACACCACATTGGTGAAGAAATATACGCTCAACGCGGTGATGAATTATTGAGAATCGCAGGCAGAGAGGCACGGCAAGCGGCATCTGCCGCTGAGCGACATGTTCGTGTTGCGGCAAGCGTGCCACCGATGTTTGGTTCCTATTTGCCAGACGCGTTTGACTTGGCACGGGGCCGACAGATGATGAAACAGTTTCGTAGACTGTTGGCGCCAGTTGCCGATATTTTCTGCGGCGAAACACTCAGCTCGATTGCCGAAGTAATTGCGTATCTTAATGTGTTTGGTGATGTAGCTGCGGATTTGTGGGTGTCGGTGACACTTGAGGATGTTGATGCATATCCAAAAAACCCACGTTTGCGCTCTGGTGAACCACTGGTGGATCTATTGGATGCTATTTCACGGCATCGTCATGATGCGCTGCTGTTCAACTGCTCGCAGCCCGAGGTGATGGCAGATGCCATCCGCTTAGCAAGATCGAAATTGGATGAAATTGCGAAGCAGTACGGAAAGGCTGAAACACTTGTTGGCGTGTATGCTAACGCCTTTCCGCTTATGGATGAGAATTACGAGGGTTCCAATGCCGCTGTACACAAGTTGCGCGCTGATATAACCCCAGAAAACTACACCCGCTTTGCTCGTGAGTGGGCAGCACACGGAGCCGATATAATAGGTGGCTGCTGCGGTATCTCACCAGAGCATATTGCCCATCTTTTCCGTGCACTACGCGGCAATGAGAGAGGTTGATGTTTGTGTTGGTCTATCACGCATCCCTTGAACAAAAGGCCTGAATGCTTATTTCTCAGAAAGCGGCCTGCCTGTGTTTAAACGCGAGAAATAAGGATGTGACCTATGAAAACCGCCCAAGATTATCTAGCCGAAGCCAATGCTGTTGTTCCGAAGATAGCTGTTAAAGAAGCGATCGCACGTCACGCCTCAGGCGTCGCTTTATTTATTGATGTTCGTGACGGTGGGGATATTGCTGAGACGGGAACAGTCGCAGGTGCTTTGCACATCCCACGAGGATTCGTTGAATTTGCTGCAGATGAAACGACCCCTTTCCATAATGCCGCGCTCAACAAGGACTCCGAAATTCTTCTTGTTTGTGCTGCTGGTGGCATGGCTGCACTGGCTGGCAAGACATTGATCGATATGGGGTATACTAACGTCTCCAACGCGGGCGGGTTTCAGGCGTGGAAAGACGCCGGTGGAGCAATCGAATAATGGCTCGCCGCTCGATAAGCTTCGCCCGGATAGTTTTTGCGAATATTGAAGATATCCGATTACGTGTAATGATTAGTTTTGGCATGGTTGCCATCCTTGCGCTAATCGTCACCAGCGTCTCTTCCGTGGCTTTGGCTGCAGGTTCGGGCGGTGGGTCTGATGGCGGTGACAAATACAAGAGCTATGGCCTTTCAGTTGAGATGCGTAAGGCAACAGCGCTTGTAAAACAGAAGGCGTATTCCGAGGCACTGGCATACCTACAAAAGGAAGTGGGTGTTGACCCGCGTAATGCTGATGCTTGGAACTTGATTGGTTTTTCTTCACGTAAGTTGGGTGATTACGTGACATCCGAGGCAGCCTATGATAAGGCGTTGGCGATTAATCCAAATCATAAGGGCGCTCTGGAATATAAGGGGGAACTTTATCTGACATTAGGCAACCTTGCTGGTGCAGAGGAATTGCTTGAACGATTGCGCAAAAGTTGCAGTTTCAACTGCAGTGAGGTCAAGGTTCTAAAAGATGCCATCACCGCTTACAAAAAGGCTCAGTAGCAGCGCGGCTAAAATTTTCTGTCAAAAAGACCGAAAAAGGGAGGCCTTGACCTCCCTTAAACGTGATGGTTAGCGAGTGACCAAAATATGGGTGTCAGACAGACGTGATAAGGCTGCTCATCAGTCTTGTTGTCACTTTTTGGTTACCAGCATTAAACCGAAATTCACTAGACATCAGATCACCTCCTTTTGATTGTTATAACAATAGTCTATGTTTTAAAGGGTAATGCAAGTCCTGTCACCTGTTTTCGTGGCTGGGGTGCATCGCGGTCACCCATCGAACAGCCCTTTTTGTTGAAGTTATAAGATGGTCCAGATTTTTTGTTTAAAAATTTTTTGGTCTTTTCAGTCGCTTTAAGGGCCTTGCCATTGCGCTCGGCGCAGAGCGTGCCAGCCTTTCGTCAGGCACTCTGGGGGCTTCGGCAAGTCGATTAGCAACCCCAATGACCACCTCACTGAAATTGCTTTCGCCAAGCGCATCATTAACTTTGCCAATGAATTTGTTGGCGTCATCCTACAATTTGTCCGCGTCCTCGGTACGCTCTAAAATGTGCTTTCAGTTTGCTTTTGGGGCTCGTCGTTTTGGTGTTTGTGCTGCTGTTATTACTCATCTGGCACCTCAAATAAAAATTGGTAAAAATAACCGGGTTATTATCTTGAAGCTGTTTATGACTTAAACTGACTAAAAGCTGGCTGCCTAATAAACGCCAGCCGGAACAGGAAGGCGTTTATTTGACATTGAAATTCACCTATTTGAAGCCCACCTAACAAATCAGCATAAAATTTGTAGAGGACGATGATGGTTTCGGTTCATAGGGCGCAAAGCGTCGCCATCCCCTTATTGGCACGTTACCTTGGCGCTGGGGTTACTCGTCTTCTTTTTGGCATTCTTATGATGACGGAGGCTGTGTTGCTGCTAAACTCTCATGCCGCGTTGGCATCGCCAGCAGGCGCACATGATTTTACCTTCAAGAGGATCGAGGGAGGCGCATTGCCACTTGCTGACTACCGCGGCAAAACTCTGCTGCTGGTTAACACAGCTTCGCAATGCGGTTTTACTGGCCAATATGCCGGTCTGCAGGATTTGTGGGATACCTATCGCGATCGTGGACTGGTCGTCATTGGCGTTCCAAGTGATGATTTTGGTGGCCAAGAGCCAGGAACCGCTGCCGAAATCAAGCGATTTTGTACAGTCAATTTCAATGTCAATTTCCCAATTACGGACAAGGTACGTATCAAGGGTGAAGATGCACATCCTTATTATCAATGGGTGGCTGCTCAGGGTCAGATGAAAATACCACGCTGGAATTTCTACAAACACCTGATTGATGGTGACGGTAATCTGGTTGATTGGTTTGCATCCACAACAAGACCAGACGCACCCAAGCTGATTGCTGCCATCGAAAAACAGCTGGACAGCTAGGTAGCTAGTTTCGCTGATAATTATCGTGTTAGACTCACGGGGAGTTGTGATCCTTTGGGTTAAAAAGCGAGTTTTTGTGCAAGGAAATAATGACCCAGCCCAATTTGCGGCAAATTTTGTCTGATGAGTTACATCCCTGCGCATTTCATGATTTTGACGGGGCAGTGCGGCTCATCCGCTTTGTTTATCTAATCAATGATAACGCTGCAGCTTTCCGTGACTATGTGAACGCATTTGTTGAGAGAGCGAAGTACCCACAAATTGCCACGGAAAGTAAATTTGCCCGTTGAGTGGGCTCGAGCAGCACCAGCGACCCTTTTCCAGGCAAACTGGCTGGAGGTGGGTGCACAACCACTGAAGGTGCTCAATGAGACTAAAATCCTGACCTTACCGGCCAGCCGAGCTGTTGCCGCCAACCAGTTTAGCGATGGCGCTCGCCAGTTGCATTTCGCTTTTGATATCGACTCCGTTTTTTTTCCCGTTTTGCGCTATGCAACAACGATCTTCCACCTAGACGTATAGGCCGAGCAGTGCAACGAGTTGTAGCGCTTGAAACATACTGGTTGCCAGCGCTGCTTGGCTTTGCCGTGGTTCGAGACAACGGGCAAAGACTCCGCGAGATTGAGGACGTCGTTGGAAAATTGACCACCGATCTCGCTGAACAAATAAAGTTGCCAGATGGCAAGGCTGAGGCGCTGCTTTCCACTTTGACAGCAAAGGCAGCCAATCTGGAAGAAATATATCCCAAGACATCCTGTCAAATGACAGCGGCAAAAGCTTATGAAAGTATCATGACGAACAGGATTGCCAGGTTGCGGTTGACCCACCTGACAGGATTTTAGGGAGTGAGAGGTTTTTTGAACTGTCGCATGACGCCTACGCTTAACAGCTGTCATGCTTTTTCTGAGCGTCTAAAAAAGTTATCTTCGTGTATCACACGGGCTGGAGTCTTTTGCAGACAGAGACAGAAATGACTACCCAGCGTCAAAATCGCGATTTTCTGACTTCGATAAATAAACGCACTAGATGAACAAACGCACTAAAGGTCAGTTGCATCTACAATAGATAGTTGAATGCCTTTCGATTAAGGCGGTTACCTATTTCGGTGTTGGGTTGGTTGGCTATCTTGTAAAACCGCTATCACTTTACCGCTGGGAAATTGACCTCATCGTCATCAGGCCTGTTTTGTTACGGTGATCGCCTTCATCGTATGGCTGGCCATCCGAATGGTCAGGGTCAGGTTGAATGGCGTAGAGTGAGTTAGCAGCCAACATCTTTTCCCAAGCTGGTGGCTTGAGTGATGACAATTGGATTTTCCTAACTAACTTTCAGCTTCACGTTTGAAATCTTACCTTGAGCGCAGCTTCTAAAGGACTCGCGTGCAGTGAAGAATGATAAATTTGCAAATCAACAATTTGGATACTACTTAAACCGATCATAGGTATTGATTGACTGTGCTAGCTCCAACCAACGCCTTAAATCATACTAAGCTGTGCGGTAATCCAGGCGAGCGTTGCCCGGATATACCAGCTACCATCCCGATCATGGAATCCGACATGGCCACCGCCATCTGAGACTACAATGGCAGGCAGTCCAACTCCTATTGGCTGTGCGAGGCAGGGTGCAAACGGAATCCAGGGGTCATTTGTCGACTGGATAATCAAAGCAGGAATGTTGAGGTGCGACAAGCGGTGATGAACGCTCGTTGCGGCGTAATAGCTCGAGCCATTGGCATAGCCAGATATTTTTGCCGTGAACTGATCATCAAAGGTGAAAACATCGGCGGCACCCATGGCAGCATCGAAATAGTGCTTCTCAAGCTCTGGGGTTGTCTTAACAATCTGTTTCATGCCGGCCAGCATGTGGCGTAAGTATAACCAGTTGCGGGGGCTGTGAAATCTTTTAGCAGTTGCCGCCATGTCAAGTGGTGCACAAACTGCTACAAGCCCGGCAAGCTTTAGTGCCTCTCTCGGGTGGTCTAGTGCCATATTAAGCATCACAGTGCCGCCTAGTGAGTGCCCCATCATAAAAAGGGGTAGGCTGTCAAAGCGCTGTTTTGCCCAGTCGACAAATGGGATTAGATCGGCACCAGCACCCGCATTGTAAGTTTTCCGAGCAAGCACGCGCGCTACTCCGGCGCCTCGCATATTAACCCTTAATAGCGCAAAACCCGCTTCAAGTGCTGCTGGAACGAGGCATAAAACATGAGGCGCGTCCATACAGCCATTCAACCCGTGAACGGCAATAAGGCATCCACGAGGTTGATTAGTTGGCGAGTGGCACATACCAAGTAGGCGATCACCATCGGGGAGATCAATCAGGACCTGCTCTCCATTTGGTGCCCTCGGAGCGCTATTGCAGATGAAGTGACGCAACGTCTGCAGGTCGCCACCTATCCAGGGAAAAGCCTCTCCACCAAACTCAGGGATCAGTTTTCCTGCATCGTTGCGATTAAAAGTAATTTATTTTTCCTCCCTTTTGCAATAACAGACTCTTGGGTCTGTGAGGAGCAGGCTATTCGTCGAATGCGTCAATTGCCAGCGATTTGTATAGGGTCAGCTTTTTACAGTATCGCTCTATCTTGAGAAAAGCATCGCAAAGATACAGTAGTGAGCCGCGGGGGGGATCGTTTCACAAGCCGGTTCGTCTGTATTTTTACCCTAAGCGTCTCGGCACCTTTATACCTAGGTTTACATTTAGGATCTATTTGGAGAATGACGGTGCGTTGTTCGACAGAAAAATTACCAACCTAGAATAAAATTTCTTCTCAATAAGAATATCAATAATTATGAAACGTAAAAGCTGAATGTTGAAAAAGGTGCAAACGGGCTAAAGTCGATGTGCTCCCCGAGAGATTAACAATGAGTAATGGCGCTTTAACCGTCAAATGAAATGATTTAAAATGGACGGCCAGTGCAAAAACACCAGAGTGTTCTTTTTATCAACTTCATGGTCCTATTAACATGTTCTACTGTGTCCATTCGCACTGGAAGTTATCTAACGCCTAGTTTAGCATTTCTATGTTTTTTTAATTGGTGTTTTGGGGCGAGTCATGTTGGAAAAAAATGAAATTGTAATTTGGGATAGGAACGAGACGATCTATGAAGTTGGGGATGAGGGTTTGGAGGCCTATTTGATCATTGAAGGCAATGTGGATATCCTTACTAATGACGGATTGCGCCTAAGTCGTCTTGGAGAAAATGAGATTTTTGGCGAGACGTCATTGTTGCTTGAGACCACCCGAAGTGTTTCAGTAGTTACCGGTGGGAGTGGCGCGACTGCTCGAAAGATTCCAAAAAGTTATTTTGACGAAATCCGACGAAAAGACATTGTTGTGGCTGCCCTGATCCGTAAAACACAATTGCGCCTGATGGACTCGAACGAACAAAGTAACGAGTTGTCAAACGAGCTAGATCGAATTTCTGCAGCTTTAGAGGATGCCCTTTCCAATAAGGAAGTGCCAGAAATTGGTGAAGATATTAAGCAGCGACTTATTTCACTGCGTGAGAAAATAAATTCGACCCACGTCCACCTCGATTAAAGTGGTGAGGCAAAATATGCGAGAGTACAGAGGGCGGACGGAGAAGTTTCAAACAAAGCAATTCAACTTGTACACTGACTGCTAAACCACTGTTTTTGCCATCCCTTTATTCATTGGCGTCTGCTACTATTCGCCCTTATACCCAAAATGGGAATGGTAACACTTGATTTTCTAAAGAATCGATATGAGTGTGGCATTAGTGGTCGGTCACTAGCCCACTCAAAAAAAAGGCCTTCGAGTTTATTGAATTAAAAAGAACCATCTGTGAAAATCCAGGTGGATCATCGTGGGTTGAGAAACATTGACAATGGATTATGGCAACAACAGACAAGGGTTGCATGAGTTGTTATTCGACAGATCTTCTGGCGAGCCTTATGAGGTGATTGCAAAGAAACTTTGGAACGGCATTGACCATTTCGTGTTAAAATGTAAACGGGACGGCAGTGAAGTCACTCTTAGTAACGCTGGGATCTCTATGCGTTTTTCCAAGTCTGCAAATGTTCAGCCAAATAACCGGTGGTTGATGATTAAGGACAGAATTCGCTGAGGTTATAAAAGATTCGTGTTAAGCCACTTTTTCTCGTCTTTAAGTTTACGGCTTTCTGGTGCGTTAATTCTGAGTTTGCTAGGTTGTTAGCACAAACTTTGTCGTAAACTAACTTTCCATAAAGGGTTGGGGTCACAATGATCTAAAAATTACGTTGTTGTTTTTATCTCGCGCAGCAATGCTAATTTTTGGCTCGTTAATTTTTTAGGCCTTCGACATCTTTATCAATCCGATACCATATTATCTTCTAGTCCGGCTACAGTTGTGTGCTGGTTGATTGAGTGTAACACTTCCTCGCTGAATCTGACGTGTTCTCGCAAGTGTATTAAAATTTCACCTCCAGATGACGAAGGACTTTCCTAATTTTGGGTCTTTTAAAAGCCCGGACTTTTTACCTCTCTGCTATCCAGCAAGAATGCTAAATTAATTCCAAGAACATCGGCAATTTGAACCAGATCATTTGATCTCGTTTTGAACTGTTCAATTCCAATTTCATTGGTGTCCTTTTATGAAAACCAATTAATTCGACGGCGTTATTAAGGCTTAATCCTTGGTGTTATCTGGCGTTCTAAAGTTGTCCGCCCGAAAGCTCGTCTATATCACCTATGTCTCACAAGATACTTCCTAGATTTTCGCTAAATGTCACCAAAACGTTTTTAGATCAGTTAGCGTATGAGACACCAATTTGTCATATTCGAGTGGAAATTATTACACGCAATGGAGGCTTTTACAGCGATTTCGTAAGTTATTTCAACCGATGTGGAAAGGTGCCACCAAATAAAAAAATCAACAATTATTCTGGTGCAAGGACAGGTAGAACTCATAACGCCGTGTAACATGCTAGATGGATTTGATAATTATGAACAATAGTTTTGTTACGATAAAAATAGGAAAATGTTAAGGGCATCGGCGCCTTAGTATCACGGCAACTACAGTTGGAATTAGAATTTTTTTAACCACTCCCTTTTTTATCCTCACGTCCTCTGAGCACGTTCAACTCGGATTCTATTCGCTTCCAATCTTTGCACATGAAGGTTTTGCAGGGTGAATTGATGTTATTGACCCAAGAAAAAATGGAGATGAACGGTGTGTCATAAACACGCGTCGCGTGAACCTTATTCGTTTCGTTCCATATAAGTGACCCAGCCTTAAAGTCTTCCCATTCTCCTCCGTGAAATCGCCAACCGGTTCTTGGTGATAGATTCACGTACAATTCAGGTGCAGGGTGAGAATGATCTCTGTAGAAGGTGAAAGGAGCCAACAAAAAAAAGCCGAGCATAAAGTCTGGGTGGTGATATTTGGCGTTCGATGGGCCAATCAATAGCGTGTGTAGATTGCTAGTCCTGTATCCTTCGCCCAACTCCGAATCTAATGAATAATATTCATTTTGATCTTGTCGCCAAATCAATTCACCCATAGCTGATAACAGGCATTCTCGAATTGCTTTTAGGCTTTGCCCCCTGATATTATTTATAGAAGTCTCCAAAATATTTTTGTGTGTAGATGTGAGCGTTGAATAATTTTTTAAAAATTTTTTTTTGATGGCGGCAGATGAAATCTGCGCCAGTATCTCGTTCACACCGCCTATGGTTTCCCGGTGGGTCGCGAGATAGGTGCTTATAGCTTCGATCAAGCCAAATATCGCGCATTCATTAGTGCTTCCAACTTGATTGTTCATGGCGTTTACCCTTCCAAAAGCGCGTCTGATATTGTCAAAGAATCTAACCCTCAAGAATCCTGCCAACTTACGTTATACCCAGCCGATTTTAGTTTGGCTTAAATACCAATAGTTTTTGTTCATTATGAAAAATTGATTTTCACTCAGTAAAATATCCTCACGGTACTAGAATTTTGGATATGAATTTGGCGATCAAATTAGAGTCTTTTTATGCAAATCATATCCATTTGTGACGGGTACAGAAAATGATTTGATAGGTTAAAGAGTAACGATGGTATTTTTTTCCTTTGTCAGTGAGTTTCATAAATCACTTTCAATTGAATTAGTCTATTTTACCTCTTGCATGCAAATTTCTGATACTACGTGCAATCGATCATTTTTACCGATTTTCAGGCTAGATTGGCGAAAATAAAAGTTACATCTTGGTTGATAATTTTGGAGCAAATACATTTTATTAGGTAATGGTTATCTCTTGCATTTAAATATCATTAACAGCCTCTCAGGGTGACTTGAATGGCTGTTAATCACTTGAAGAGGTGCTCCAAGGTGAAACTGCTATGGGGGCCAGAGGAACTAACGCTTTGAAATTACCGAGGACCCTACTCATCTCAAACGGCAAAACAATTTTGAGAAAATAATTTTTCGTTCAATAACTCAACCGTGCGCTGCATTAGGCGGTTGGACTCTATGCTTGGAAGGGTCTTGATGCTACAAAAAGGGATACAAGCCCCAGGATTGCAAAAAAAGCAATGATGGGTAACGGCACCTGTGCGCCATTAGATATCCTGACCTCTATTAATGCAGTAACCATTATCAAGAAACCGAAGGCACACGAAAATAATAATTTTTGCGCTGTTGATCTAGGACTGGCTTGGCAAGTGAATATAGTTACGCCAATAAAAACACAACCGGCCCCCATATTTTTGCGTAGCGCCACAGCAGCTTTAAGAGCAGGCTCATTGTCCGCGATGTTTGGGAACATTGCCAGACTAAAAAATTCAGGATAAATCCAAAATCCTACTCCAAGTAGCATCATTAGGATGCCGTTAATAGCTAATATCAGTCTTGAGTTCCCCATGATAATCTCAACACCAACTTGTTGTTCATAAATACTATAAAATAATGCATGCCCTGAGGCTAGCCCAAGATGAATTTCACTTTTTCAGGAATAGTGTCTTTATTTATCAAATAAAAAAGAATTTTTTTGTAATCGAGGGTAATTCTCATTTCAATGTAAAATATAAAATTCATCGAAGTCTTGGATTGTAGGGGGTGAAATAATTGTCTTTTTTGCGGACACTTAGTTTAATGTTTGCGAGAGACAAAGGTGGGCACCATTCACCTTAAGGTTATGTATTAATGAGAAAAAGGTTTTGACAGCAATGTTAAGCTATCAAAAGTTAGCGCTTGGATTTTTGATGGTTTTTGTGTTTATCGCTGCCCTCAACGCAAAAACCATTAACGATTCTGATTTTTCAGACGAAGGTTTTAAACTGGGATTAATTGAAGGTTTAAGTGATCCGGCGAGGATAGATGCAAAACTAAATGTATACGGTTTATTAGGTTCCCAGAGGGATGTTGCGAGACGATATCTTGAGAGTTTGCCCCAAAATCAAAAATATATCGATTATTTATTTGATCGTTTCAGTGAGGTGAAGCGTGAGAAAAAAAAAC
Source organism: uncultured SAR116 cluster alpha proteobacterium (assembly GCA_902623185.1). GTDB lineage: Bacteria > Pseudomonadota > Alphaproteobacteria > Puniceispirillales > Puniceispirillaceae > MED-G116. The sequence goes on along the minus strand of CACNSW010000007.1, from coordinate 38,752 downwards.
AAAAAGACGACGTTATTGAATTTAACTTGTCACCGGAACTTTTATTGACAATTTACAAGGCAGATAAAAATTTATTCGAGAATGGATTAGAGAGGATGCCAGACAAAATTCGTAAGGAATATTTGTCTCTTCTCGCAACTGCCTATCTAAAAATGGATAGTAAGTATTGTAGATACTTAATGTACTCAATTGTTGGAAGTGAACTAATTTCCATGGAGGCATCTTTGCGGATGCTTTCCGTACTTAGTGTCAATGAGTTGGAGCGTTACTTCGAAATAACCAAATCAACAATTGATGCAGAGTTAACTAAATATCCACCAAAAATGCAGATAACTGAATTCGAGTCAGTTTCAGCTTCAAAATCTTTTGACTACTTGTTAAGGGCAAATTTTGAGGAGCTTGGACAACCTGCGTTTTTATTATCCTTGACGAAACCAGAAGCGTCGAGTGATGAGGATATCTGTCTGGCAGGTTCTCATGTCGTAAAGATGGTGAAAGAGATGCCAGGTAAGCAAGGTGAGTGGTTCAGATATAAATTTCTCAAATGAGATACGCGTTTTTCAGCGTTTGTCAAATAAACCTAAGGAACATTTTATAGACTATTTGGATGCCTTCAATTTTGATTTTTAAATTTGATTGAGTAACTAACAATCGGAAATAATGTTGCTCCATAAATAAAGCCAAAATAAAAACTGAAAATGCAAGGGTAACGGCAAACTTCGGTAAAAAGCTGATAAGTCAGTATATTTCAGCTCACTATTTTTTTCGCCTCTGTTTGCGTAGAAATATATAATCAAATCCTCGTTGCAAACAAAAAGCCGGTATAAAAGAAAACAATAAGGGATAAATCCAGCGTCTTTCGTAGCCAAGATTTTCGTGACTTAATCCAACTGTGTACAAGATGAAGCCTAAAGCGATCGCAAATGACCAGAGTATAATCATAGCATAACGCCTCGCGTTTCGCATTATTTGAAGTCCTTGGCAGTTTTTTTGATCACTTTGTATCTCTTGATAAATTTGAATAAGTGCAGCGAAGGTAAAAACGTGATAAGAACTTTCCATTTTCAGATATCACGCCAACCAGTCCAGTACCAATTTTGCAAAAAGCCGGCACATGTGCCTATCTGATTTCTAATCCATCTGTGATGCACCAAATGAAAAATATTCGTGTAAGCGGGTAACACTCGCACCTACCAACAATAAAGGTATCGAAGTGTTGAGTAGATCCTGTCCATCACCAGAATATCTCTATACGGGTAGATATTTGATGATAATTGGGTGGCCAATTTGATTATATCGTGTGTCAATAACGTAAGTTGCAAATAAGTTTATTTGACGGGCTCTTCTCAAATTACGAGTTGGTAGATCTGTTTACGTTACAACATTTTTTGTACCCCTAAACGACTGAAGATTCCATAAATTTGATTTGTTTAAATATAAAAGCATGGGCACTATTTCATATTTCTTTTGGTTTTCAATAGGGGTATTCGGTGGGACTCAATCATCTTCTAATTAGCAAAACCAAGCAAGCTATATTGTTTGCAATTCTTGCCGCACTTGGGTTTTCCATACAAGACACTGCAGTGAAAATGCTTACCTTCAGTGCCTCGATATGGCAATTAATGTTTTTAAGATCATTGATTGTTGTTTCCGTTTTATGCGTCTGGGCATTTACTTACGAAGCCTCTCCAAAAATAAAACCAAAGACCTGGTTATGGCCATTTTTTCGTGCCGTATGTATGTCGTTAGCTTACACATTTTTTTATACATCACTGCCGTTTGCTGCACTTAGTGAGGCATCCGCGTGCTTTTTTACAGCACCAATTTTTGTTTGTGTTTTTGCGAGATTTTTTCTTCGTGAGCGTATTGGTTTGTGGCGTATATCCGCAATTTTACTGGGTTTTTTGGGAGCGATTACGATCATTCAGCCTGGTTTCATTAACTTTAAACCTGTTTTGATCTTACCGGTCCTTGCAGGAGCATTTTACGCTTTTGGCGTTATCATTACCCGTGGATTTTGCAGAGACGAACCAAGTTTTGCTCTGACAGTCACACATAATTTTTTCTATGCGACTCTTGGAATGTTGGCTATTACTCTCATTCCAATACTGAATTTGGATACTGAGTTTTCTGAAAAAAATAGCTTTTTACTTCAAGGTTGGGTCCCTATCACTTTGATCACGACTGTGTTGATATCAATTACTGCACTTACCCATATTATCTCCATGACGGCATCTATCTTTGCTTATCAAAATGCGGAGACAACTCTTATTGCTCCAGTAGAATACACTTACTTAATATTTGCCGGCATTATTGACTACCTATTCTGGAGTTTCATTCCCTCAATTAGTCATATCATTGGAGGAACAATAATTTTAGGTTCAGGAGTTATAATCACTTGGCGTGAGTGGCTTTCACGGAAACCCAAATGAGAAGTGGTTCGATGTTGTTACGCATCACCTTATTAGGGGCGACCATTGCACCACGACTTTACTTAACGGGTTATCGAATTCAGCATTTTTTTCGCGACAGATGAAAACCCGCGCTTTCTGATATAGATGTTTGTAAATATCTGGGACTGTTACGAGGTTATTACGAATTGGTTCCCACAAATAAGAGAATAAATTCTTTGATGCTTTAAGGTGATTGTTCAAAGCCGGCAGATTGAGCAAACACTCAACCAACTTGAAGTGCTCTCAATTTTTCCTAGGGAAAATCAAGATGTTTTGGTTTAATACCATATCCGATCTAAGCGGCTTGATAGAGGACGTAACGATCGTCGATTTTTAAAAAAGAAAGAAACATTTGAGTGTTGATAGAGTAAAACCCAAACGTTGAGCTAATAAGAAAACACGGATTCAGTAACTAGAAAAAAGGCCGAACATGGGAAATAAAGAGGTCTTTTGTTGGATTGTGGGAGGGACGGATGTTTAAGCTATGGTATTCAAGAAAATCCTGTGCGTATGCACCCCACATTCTACTTTATGAGAGTGGCGTTGAGTTTGAGGCAGAACACTTAGACTTTGACAAGAACGAACAAATTTCCCCAGCATTTCTTCAAATCAATCCTAAAGGGCGAGTGCCAGCACTTGTTACTCGTGATGGAGTGTTGACGGAAAACCCAGCTATTCTTTTTTTTCTTGCACAGGCCTTTCCGGAGAAAGCTTTTGCACCCAATAATCCCTTTGAATTGGCAAAAGCTCAAGCCTTTAACAATTTCATAGCGTCTACCGTTCACGTTGCTCATGCACATAAGCACAGGGGCTACCGTTGGGTAGACGATACAAAAGCCGAGGCTGCTATGGCTGCCAAAGTGCCTGCAAACATGGCAGGTTGTGCGGCAATGATACAAACGCATTTTTTCAAGGGACCATTTGTCCTAGGAAATTCATTCTCAATGTGCGATCCCTACCTTGCGTTGATAACAAGTTGGCTTGGCCCAGATGGTGTAAGTTTAGATGATTTCCCCTTGTTAAAAGAACATCATGAAATGATGAAACAACGACCATCTGTTCAAAAAGCCGCTCAGCTATATGACTAAATGGACGAAGCAGCTGATCGGCATTGTTACCCGGAACCCATCTATATCAGCACCGATCTATATTTTACCTGTTTACTTAGTGGATCACACACTGGAGAAATCTCAAAGTGAGTAAATCTTGCACTGCCCTGGAGTTAGTTTTAAGTCAGCGCAGTTTCGAGTAGGCAATTTGGAACAACTATTTTAATCAGAAAGTTGTAGCTATAACGATTGATATAATTAAGAGGTAGTAGTCCTAGAGTTTAAAATTGAACTCAGAAGCCGGTAAAACGCCTGGAGACGGATTGCAAGGTTAATTGTCAATGCGCTTTGGTTTGTGTTCGGCAGATGGTACTTGGCTCTAATGCAGTTTAACTCAGAAAACCGGGCTGGTGTAGCGTACAGTAGATATCACTTTCACACAAAGTGCTTTATTCTCAGATGAAGCTGAGATGTTACTCGAATATTCGTTTTGTGTAATGATTATAGGGAGTACTGGGCAAGATTTAGACCTTCAGATTTAACGTATTTCCGTGTTAATTTGTGATTAGCTCAAGCGTCTCTTCATCCATTAAAGAAAACCTTAGGAACACGTTAAAGTCGGTTGCAGATCTCTCCACTAGAGTATTGCATAATACAAGGAGTTCTCTCCAATTTATATCTTCAGCTTCGAAATATTCTTTCCATATAAATTTTGAGAGCATATCTCTATTATAAAGTCGTTCTAATTTGCTAAATTCTACACTTGGATTGTTTTTTTTTATTGACAGAAGGGTTAAGGTCTCGTCAGGAAAGTGTCCCGGCTTAGTCCAACGGCTGCGGAAAATAATTTTATTTGGAACCTTTTTTGTTTGCAGCCCCAACCTTGACAAGGTTTGGATCAAATCAGGTATCGCATAGTCGTTTAAATTTGATCTATGCGTGTAAACTGCGATCTCATCCATTGGAAACTGAATGGTAAGCATTTTGTTCAGCGAGTTGATATCATCCTCATTCAACTTTCTTTTCCTTTCCTTTCTCTTAATGCAGAGCCTCCAATTTCTAAATATTTTGTTTTGTATAAATGAATGAATCTGCTTGTCACTTTTATTTGCTTATTCAGATTGATAAAATGACAAAGATGGCGTCGCAATAGGTATCCTACCTGTCTTTCAATGTGGAGAAAAATATATCAATCAAAGCTGATTGAATACCATCTATTAACAATTGCTGCGGAGACCGCATCTTAATAATGACTTGAAAGATAAACCGTTAAAATAAATATCTTTTTCTGCTTTTGGCCTTTGGAAGTTTCCGCAAGTTGCTAAAAGTTTAATGACTGACCCAATGCCAAAGTTGAGTGGTGTTTTGTTATTGAAATAATTCGAGAACCATTCAGACGGATTATTCATCTTCCTGTTTCATTTGTTTGAGTGCTTGATTGAGTGAAAGCCAGTGTTCATGATCTTTATCGATATAGCCAATGGCAGTTTCCATCCATTTGATAGCCTCGTTCACTTCCCCAATTTTGAAAAATTGGGCTGCAAAATTACTCATGAATAGAATAAATCTACCACTATCATAGCGTAACTTATTTAGTACTATTGTTTCCACATTACCTTTTCCAAACAACTTGTGACCGTCTGGACTTCGACTAATCCTATTCACAATTTTCTGGGCCGTCTCTTCTAAGTCGTTACCCTCTAACTTTAATGCTTGGAAAAAATGGTCCAGAGCCAGGCTATCCAGTTCAATCGCTTGTTCTTTGTCCTTTTCTTTGTCCGCTTGCAAGCTGTACGTGGTTGCAAGGCTATGATGAGCACTCTGTAGGTCTTCCTCGCCTATAGACTGGGTGTTAGGGTCGATTAGCTTTTTCCTCAAATCAATACTTTTGTTCAATGAAATTATAGCTTTATTGAGCTCGCCTTTCTCCTGTTGAGCAATGCCTAAGGCGCTATATACGGCTGCCACGCATTGGTTTTTTGGTTCACCGGCTTTTATTGATTTCTCGAAATAGCAACATGCGGGTTCCAGGTCTTTTTTTAGATAAAGACAAAGACCAGCCCAATACATCAAGTTCCAATCCAAAGCTTCCTTTTTCTCTATCTGCTTAATTTTAGACAAAGCGGAATCTAAATGGCCTTTTACTATTTTCTCGTAGATTTTTTTCTTTATACGATTGTTTTGCATAGAAAATTTCAATTTTTACGATGTAATTTTTCTATTTTATACTTTTTGGGTAGTCTGGGCTATTCAAAACCTAATCGCCAGTTTTCTTGATTATATTGGTTAGACCCAAAGCACAAAAAGTTGCCCATCATTAAGTCAAAATATGTCAAACAGATCTGTTTTTAATTTAGAGACGTGAAGCATCTTCTGGAAATTGCTAACGTGGTTCCTTGAGATGGCTTGGGTTTGTTATGCGAAACATAAATCTTTCTTAAACATTAACCGACCTAATATTCTCATGGGACTTAGCTAACATTCAACAGCACTTTTTTCCATACTCATAAAGAATAGGAATTTGGGTAGACAAATATCTGTCTTTTGCAATTGAAAAGTGCGGAGGTAAAGTTTTTGGCAACTTACTGCTCACACTGCAAAACGGCGGATGTAACTGGATTATTGTCACTCTCCACTAGCAAACCCTATTATGTCAAACTTGATCTACTAAATCGACTCACAAACAAATTTCATTCGGCAACCAACGTGGGTAGGCATTATGGTAGAAATGGATTCTCTGTTTAGGCTTTGCCCTTCAACTTTTGCCTTAATCTTTCGCATCACTTTGTCTGTTCCAGCTATGTTGTATGACGAACCTGACTACAGCATCGTCAAAAAGACTGGCATTTATGAGGTACGATTTTATAAAAAGCGCACAGTAGCTTAGGTAAATCATAGTAAGGAAAATGAAGGATCCAGAGTTTTGTTCAATTGCATATCTGGCAAAAACAAAGCTTTCACCGAAGTCTAAATAACCATTCCGGAGACTTGGTCCAGATAGATTGATATAACCGTAACTGCTGGCCACTCCAAAAACGATGGTTTAATGGTAATGCAGTTTTTTCTGCCAGAATATTATTCGTTTGAGACTGCTGCAAAACCAACTGATCAAAAAGTAGTCATTTTTGAATGGCCTGAACAATATTTTGGAGTGATTAGATTCTCTGGCTTTGCCTCTGATGATAACTTTGAAAAACCTAGTTTTTATTAAAAAATACAATATCTACATATGGTTACGTCATCGATGGAACCGAGTAAGGGGTACTTAAAATTCTCCCTTTACAGTTTCCTTTTTAAGACGCAACGAGGTCATTTACCCGCTAGTCTGGGAGTGAATTAGTCATAGATTATGCTTTGATTTTAGACAGGCGGACAATGCCCCCGGTCGCTCTATTTTGTTTAATAGGGTATGAGGGAAATTCACTGCCATTAGCTACATTTCGTATATTATGATGAGGGTCCATAATCCCCTAAAACCAACAGTGTAGTAAAAAAAGTGAGTAATTGGCTAATATCTTAACTGCGCCTGATAAAAGAGCTAATGTGTGAGACTTATGTTTACCTGACCTTTTGGTGGTCGCAAACTAAAAAATTTAAATGGTGGAGGAGATACTCACCTGAGAAAAACTAATTTTAGAGATAGATCTAGGCGGCATTTAATTAGCGCAAACGCTGGTAATTGGAATAGAGGTTTTGGCTAGTAAAGAAATAAAAACAAAAATTAATTTTAAAAAGCAACCCAGCGCTATAAACGAGTCTCATTAAACGCAATAGGAGGACCTTACTGATGTTGTTAGTATTGGGGTGCTGGGACCTGTTTTCAGTGGAATAATGGGCCCAAGCTTTCCACTGGATACAGACACCGACATCGATGTTGGCAAAATTTATTCGAATTGTAGCAAAATAATGGTGCGTACTGATATGCAACGGGCCGCATACGCCAAACTCATTAATAGGGATGAAAAAAATTATAGAAATTTTATTTGGTTTCTTTGAACACGGGCATCGTGGTAGCTGTGGTAATAAATTCAAATTGTTTTGACATTGGATGTGAGCTTGGACATCAGATTATCATGAGAAGTAGCGACAACAATTGGATTTGTTTTGTCATCAAAATTGTTGGGCTAGTTTTTCTCGGGCACTGCAACTTAAAACTATGGATTCTCATCACAGCATCATCCATAAATTAGGCAGGTAAATGCTGTTGCCTTTGCAAATTTTGATTGCGCATATGATCCACAGGGTGTCTATGTGATGGATGGTGTTGGAACAAATCTTTTTAGTGAGATAGTGCTTAAAATAATGACATCGCAGAAAAAACCAATCTCAGGCCAGTTCCAAAAATTAAATTGTCGGTTCTTAGCCAAGAAATTGAGTTTACTGGTTCAATATCGTTGGCAAATATTATTGAAACGTCTGAATATAAAGCCATTTAGAGGGCGGCACATTTGGTTACAAGAAGCGTCTCCATCCGGCAGTACCGGAAAGCATTTGAAGGTAAAGGAATACAGCTACTTAAAACAGCGCGCTAAAGGATTTGCAAATGGCAGTTAGAAATGAGCATAAGCCCTTAGAAGATAAAAATTTGGATGAACCAAAGATCGCCATGTCCTTCCATCGCCACAAATACTGGTATTATGGAGCCGTTTATCTTTTAATTATTTTTATTTTGTATGCAAATTTTTAAGACCCGGTAGAATCCGAACGAAATGTAGCTCCAAAGTGTTATCCTAGCAGAAATAGTGGAAAAATGATTTCACCAATGATTTATTCAGCAGTCTTTGGTTTGTTTCTTTTTTATTTCTTCAAGTGGGTCTTCATAGAGAGATATAAGAATGACGAAGCCCGCAATTATGCCATTCTATGTTCGTCTATATGTAGTCTGATAACGTTTATAGCACTGATATGAATTTTATGACTTCAAGTTACACTTCTCAAATGCAAGTGGGTGAGTTCCAGATATGAATTTTCAGCTGGTTTTATTCAGTGGGCTAGGATTTCTCTTTTTTATAGGTTTTTGCCTATTTTTTCTATCAAAAGCTAACAACGCGAATTTGTCGGAAAGATCCAAAAAATTACTAATGTTGGTAACAGTGTGTTTACTAACGGTGTCTTGTATATTGATTTTCGACACATACACAAAAGACCATATAGCGAGGAATACTGTTGTTAAATCGGAGTAATATTTACCAGCTTTCTGGATTCATTTTTTTAAAAAAACTCAAGTGACAACCGTAAATCCTCCAACGTAAGAGTTGCAAGGAGCCTCTATCAAAGGTTGAAACATCGTGAGCACCTGTACGCAAGGGTATTCTTAATTTGAATTTAAAACGCAACGAGCAATTACAGAATCTCACCTTTGTCTAACTTTCTTATGGTGAGTCACATTAGTATTGGTATTTTTGATGAAAGAGTGGCATAGGTGGCAGAACTTCAAATCGTAGATTTTAATAAGTCTAACGTTTCTTGGTTGGGAGACTCCACTGGCATTTTCAAATTGGCGAGTATATTGAGTGTCTGTTGCAAAGGTAGAGAGCCTGATATCTTTACACTTACCGAAAGTGTTTTAGCAGGAAACGTTTACGCTAAAAAGGACTTGATCAAGAATCCTCCGTATCTTTTTCAATTAGTCGCTTCGAATAATTATCAAAAGATATTAAGAACAGACCTATGCCATGACATTTCTGAACTACATGGAAAAAACATATCTCGCCAGGAAATACTGGACACTGAGGGTAATCTTTTTAGGGAGAACATAAACGTTGATGTTAGATATAAGGATGGAAGATTAATAGACGATGTCAACGCGATTGAAAAATGTTCCACTGGCTTCAGTTTAAATGGTCATTTGTCTTTGAACAGAGGTCAATATCAATTCGCAATTGAATTTCCAATTAGGCACTTAAACATGAATGCAAAAAGGACGATATGGCAAGTTGAGACAGGCCCAATCCTTTTTCCAGTTTTTTCTAAAAATAAAAAAAATTTTTCATTTTCACCTTCTTTTTTATTTTTTGGTTCATTCAACAAAGTAGACGTTTTTCTAGATTACCCGCTTAAAAGAAGAATTTTTTCTCAATACAAAGATAATATGATTTCCGATTTAGAGTGCGATATCAGTTTGTTCAAAGAACAATAAATTCCATCTGCAAATTTTCCTTTATCAAGTGATGTGATAACACACGTTAACTTTTATGTTTTGATTCGCCATATTGTTAGATTAATAGAGACGCCGTCAGAAAGTTTAGGGCCATGGATGTATCCGTATTTGAACTACGAGAACTAAATGAGGATGACTTTGATAAGTGGAGAGAATTGTGGGGCGTCTACTTAGCATTTTATAACTCAACAGTTAACGAACTAGTTTATGAAACGACGTTCGGGCGCTTAGTCTCAAAAGACAATACAGCCCAAAACGCAATTGTGGCTTGCAAAAGCAAAGAAATGATTGGATTGGTTCATTTTATCTTCCATCCTGACAATTGGAATATTGAGGAAGATTGTTATTTGCAAGATTTGTTTGTGGCAGAAACCGCACGAGGTCGTGGTATTGGTCGATCTCTAATTGAAGCTGTGTATGCTAAAGCAGATGAGCGCGGCAGCCCAAGTGTATATTGGTTAACCGAAAAAACAAACAAACAGGCCAGAGCTTTGTATGACAAAATAGCCCATGAAACTTCTTTTATAGAATACAGTAGATAGAATATAACCGCTGTGCAATTTTCAAAAAAAACATATGATTAGATATTCCCAATGGTCCTGCATTGGAGGGGTACATTAGGATTGTAAGGGCAGTAAAGTAATTTGGTTCGGAGAGTTGTTAAGAAGAAGTTATTTGCTCACTACCGCCCTTTTTTTCCGAACTGATAACCATGCGTGTAACTATGAGGTGGTTTAAGCTGCCTGTAGCATCCACCGTTTAATCGTGTTGACAAGTATCCAAGTCAAGCGGGGACCTACTGATAGCCTGAATTCCAGCATTTGATTAGTGTATATTTAGGAAAACCTATCTTTCCACCAGCGCAATTCTACTTATCACATCATGTGTTTACTTGTTCCTAGATAGAGCAACGCAATCAAATGAGTGTGGCAATTTAATTTAGTTTAGTAATTTTGTGAGGGGATTTATTTCCGTTGTTGCATGGACAAAAAAATGTCATTTTTTGCGTTACTAGAAAATTTACATCAGTCCAAAGCAAGAATGGTCAGTTTTATTTCTGAGCAAGTATAGCAAGAAAATATTGATTTAGCATGTTTCGCCACCGGTGTTCACTCTTCTCACTTCTATAGCAGAAATGCTCCCTGAACTTAGGTCAACCTTTTTAAAGCAAGTATTTAGGTTACATTCTGCGTATTGTCAGCGTATCTCCCATAACCGCAGAGGCAAGTAAATCTTATAGCTTGGGTAATGTTTCTGGTTCATCGTCTGTGTATCATATTATTGATAATGCCTGACAAGACTTGTTGGAGCATGGGTTATGATAAAATGTGAGCCCACCTGTTTTAGAGGATTATGGGGCGGTATTACAGATTGTAATATTCTTTAAGAAAGATATCTTGAGATGATCAAGAAATATGATTGTAGCGATCCGGAAGTAATTAAAATGGGAAACGACGTTTACGAGGTGTCTATAGACAAAGAAAAAAACAGACTTCAGTTTCCAAAATAGAAAATATAAATATAGCGGCTAATCAAATCTCTCAAAAAAAGAGATAGAAACACCTCTTGGTGCTGATCTTATGACGTCACAAACAGAGTTAAAGCCCAGTTAGAAAAAAATCGACAAAGTTAACGCTTGAAAACCAAATAATGGCGCAATCAATTTCATCAGTTTTGGCAGTTAGAATAAACTTGGTGACTAATTCCCTGGACCCTTTATTTGCAATTTTTAGAAGTGAAGAGATATTGGAACGGGGGTTGGTTTATGCTGGTGGTTTACATAGAATATTTGGCACGGAAGAATTTCGGGACTTTGCAAGGAAATTTCTGATAATTGTAGTAAAGCGATTCCCATCTGTTTATGCGGAGAATCTTATAATTCTGGCAGGAAAAACTAGCCAAGTTCCTTTGACCATCATAAAGCTGGTTTGCATCACCCCACCTTTAATCTTGTTTGAGATGAAGCCAGAAGTCGGCATTGCGCCTAACTTTGTCACAAGCGGCATGTCAGTGGCGTGTTCTTTTCTTTAATTACAAAAACCCACGAATGTTTGGATAAGTGCAACAAAAGTCTTTAAATTCCCCGAAGGTCTTGAGGATTTCTCTAGTTAGGGTTGATTAATAACCCAAAACGGCTTTTCGAGACTTTCAGATTTGTAGCAAGTTGAATGGTAGCAAGTCTCAACCAGACCGAGGGGTATTTTTTTTGACATTACAGTTGGTATTTGCACTTTTGACAACAATGGGCGCCAAAAATATAAGCACTGAGTATTTTGCAGTTTTCGACTGGTGCTTGTGTAATTGTTCTAGATTGGATACTTAAAACCAAATTAGTTTCCATGAAAATAATCGTATATATGCTAATTGTCTCCCAAATAGAGTGGATCCTGAACTCGTCACAATCCATTTCAATTGATAACTGGACGAAATAAATTCGGCGATACCTTGTTAATTAAACTACCCATATGCAAGAGTACTTGTGTCCAGAAGCTGAAGCATGTTAGCAGGCTAGTGATGATAGTTAATAGTCTTATCGCGATCCAGAGTGCAGTCTAAATCAGGCGGTTTAGTTTTATTCACGAGTATGAAAGTCACGGCTGCTTTATAAAAACAAGTTCTTAATAAACTGAATCTCAAAAATCAAAGATTTGCAAACTTTTCCTATACTGAAGACGAAATGAATTGTTAATATGCACCCCTATACTCAAGTAAGTGCCTTTTAACATCTACAGGTAGGCGGATAAATCTACCGCTTTCCTTTATCAACAGCGAAATTTATTCATGTAAATGTTACACAACTATCTTTCAGCAGCACTACTTCTTCTGTTAAAATTAAACTTCGAATTAATTTTCTCATATATTATTTTCAACGTTAAATTTAGGTAGCCAAAATGTATGTTCGGATTGCTGAAGTAACATCAACTTCGGATATGCAATTTAAAATGTTGATGGCCTTTGTGGAGAACGTCCTTCTTCCTCGTAACATTGAGGCCGGCCAATTAAGTGGTGAAATATTTAAAACATCAGAAAATTCTTGCTTTGTAGTTTCCCGCTTTTCCTCTAAACAGGAGGCTGACAAGATTATGCAAATAATGAGAACTGAGATGGAAGAGTTGCGAGGCAACAACAGGATCCGTTTTTTAGAGGGAGAACGAACGTTCAACCTTTTCCGGCCTACCTGAATAGAAACTATCAAGTTAAAAATTTATGATTTTTCTAACCCTTTTAGATGCCCTAATTTCCAAACAGCGAATTTGGTTACCTTATTCCCTTTTTATATGCGGTTTAAATCAGGTTGATGTGGGCGTTTCGTAAACGGTATTTTTTATGCCGATTACAGGATCACTGACAGGTGTTAGGCAAAGTATGTATCCTTTGTCTCTTGAAGATGGCGCAGGACGGATGCGTGAACTTAATAAAGAATTAGTAGGCAGCTACTCTGTCGGCTAAAATTGAATTTACCCTGATAAAGAAAACAGCCCCCATAGGACTATTGCTGTCAACATAAATTTTTTCCTCTGTTTGGGTGCGAGATTTTTCACTTGAATATTTTTCAACCAAAAATGGTTTTTATTTTAAGCCTAGGCCTCTATTTAATAAGACAACTGAACTTTAATACGAGCAGGCTTGGAAGATAGATTATGTGCCATCTCGTGGAAGCCAAATACATCAACTTTGAACAATTGTGGAAAATTTATCAGACACACATCTACCAGCCTGTTTGGGCATGGAAGCTGCTGCAAGATTAAAATAAATATTTTATTCCTTGATGCCATCTGCGATACTTTAGGTACACAAATTTATTAGCCCTATGGCGCTTTCCAGATATAGGCCTTATTAATCTGTGATAGAGGATCCAATAGGCACATCATTCTATGTGAACGTTTTTCTATGAGGATTTTTTAGTTGTGTCCGATATTTGCAGAACGAACCTTGTCAATGCTTGAACCGGATTTTCCATTAACACACGATTACTAACCCAAAGTCTTTCTAGTTGAAACGCAAATATATTTGTTTTTTGCAGCATTGACTGGAAGTAAAAACGATTTAGACATCATTTACGATATTCATTGACGCAGACATTGCTTCTCTTTCAAATGACAAGACGCAGACTCCAGAGAACCGCGATGACTTGAATACAAATGCATTTTTGATGTCTTCAAGAATCGATGGCAAATCCTCTTCAAATTTAACCATCGACTCTATCTCATCAAATCTGACGCTAATCGCTAAGTCTCCACCCTTTCCAACGGTCACCTGTAATCCCTGAAGATTGCATGTTGTTATGCGGCTCTTGAGTAACTCGCAAAGGCTTTGAGCTGCAATTTTTGCTTCGGAGATAGATGTGAATTTCAATTGGAGTTGGGTAGAAAACATTACCAACTACTCCATTTTGCTGAGCAGATCATCTAACTGATTGCTTTGTGCTGTTGAACTTGATTGATGACCGCGATACCCAGCATTTGTAAGTCCCAGTTTCGCCTTTAGATCACTACCATTCTGAGAGAGCATCCAACGATCCTTCACTTTACTGATAATTCCATCTCGTTGAAGAGCAATTAAATTTTCTGGTGTGGTTGTGCCAAAAGCACAAAAATCCAAAAAGAAAATGAGTTCTTCAATAGTTCCATCTGGAACAATTAATCTAAATTGGTTCAGCATTGCACTCACACGCGAGGCTGTAAAATTTGCTCCTTGAATACGGTATAAAATATGGTCAGTGATTGCTTTTGCAATTTGACCCATTAAGCGGGTTTGTTCACTGGTTAACTCTGTCGCCTCAGCATGGAAAACACAGAATGTGCCTAGAACAACGCCGTCAGGAGTGTTAAGCGGGAATCCTGCGTACGCCGCACCGTTAATTGGTGGCTTAGTTATAATCGAGTTTGCAAACCGTTCATCTGCCAACAAATCGCTAATTATAAAAGGTTCTGGAGATGATAGGGCGAACTGGCACATAGTCATTTTTTGTGGGATCGCCAGCATTGGGTCCACTGGAAGACCAATTCCACCAATTGTGAATTGATTTTTTCCATCAAGGATATTTACCATGCATTGGCTTGCACCACTGACTATCTTCCCTAACTCACAAAAAATCTCAAATTCTTGCGCCAAGTCTTGGCCAATGACTGCAGCTTCTGCAACTTTTGTGCGTCGCAAATCCTCATTCTTTGGGTTGGATGGTGGATTTATCTTTTTTGATGTGGCTACGGCAAGGCCCATTCTCATAAAGTCCTTGAAACCATGTGCTTTTATAGCCCTTTTCAACGACATTGAATTCTCCTGGCAGTATTTGGATCATTAAATTTGGGTTTCGGATCCGATATACCTACAAATGGTCTTGTTGAGATTATCCTCAACTTCTGTAATTCCTGCTAAGTTGCGAGTGTTAGTGTGGCTCTTAAAATCCTAAAAAAATACTACTCCAAATTTGCATCCTGCATGCTACCACTTTGTAACAAAACCCTCATAATGCTCAAGTAGGTGGGTATGGTTCCTTAAGAATCAATTTTACATAATTTTGTCTGTAACATGTCCTATAATTAGTCTACTGAACATTTACTTCAAACTAATGATCTTAATTCTAGTGAGGCAAAAAATTAGTCAAAGAACGTGTCTGTTGACGACATCTTGCTTATACGTAAGATAGCGTATATGTAAACTAACTTAAATGCTTAATCATTTATCCCTGCTAAGTGCCCGTGTAAGGAGACTGATTTTCTACCAGCTCCAAATTCTGATGGATATCACTGATATGTCATCTTAAATGATGCCATTAGCCTAAGTGATAAAGTTAATTCCCAAGATCGGAAGGTATATAATGGCTAAAGGTTATGTAGTCGCAAATATCAGGGTCATTGACCAAGACAAATTTCGACAATTTTCTGGCATGGCAGGGCCAGCTATTGAAAAATATGGTGGTAAGGTACTTGCCCGTGGTCCCGGTGCCGAACGACTTGAAGGTGATGTTAGTGGCATCGTAATGATGATTGAATTTGAGAACAAAGAAGCTGCAAAAACGTTTTATTACAGTGAAGAGTATCAGGCCGCCAAAGCTGTCAGAGAGGAATGTTCGGACACTGATTTCATGATTATAGAGGGTGTCGCTGAGTAATTCTTAGCATTCATTTTTTGTTATCTACCTGGCCAAAAACACAAGAGTATTGCCATGGCCATATGCATGACCAGTGCCCGGTGTTGCCTACCTTCGAATGGCATGAATGATGCCTATTTAATACCCATAAGACACGTATGCATTATCACTCACAACTACTGTGCATATATATCTGGGGGTACATAGGTACTATAAAAATGGGGTTTTAAATAGATTGGTTTGTGAAGATAAAAAAACCAATTAAACTGGCTTTAGTGGCAATTAGATGAGTACTATATCCCATCATTTGCTATGTTTTTAAACAGCCTCTGTGTGGGTATTGGTTTGGGGTCAACTTGTCTCTCAGAATTCTGATTTAATATCCTTGTTGGCTTCGTTTCACCTAATAGGTCTAGAAAGATCTGTATGTTGCTAACTAAATAGTGTTTCTATGGAACGTTCTTTGATTCCCCAAAACTCTTCACACAAAATAGATCTAAATAGTTTTTGAAAAAGAAGGGCTGCTTTTCCACCCTCGTCAAATCAAAAACGAACAATAACGCTCCAATCACAGCGAGGGGTGGTTTATCGAGAATAGTGCGCTAGGAACGATGAAAAGGTTTGCTTGTTCAAATAACTATTTACATACTATTCAAAGTGCAAATGCGGGCATATGGCGTAAAATAAGGCAAGAGCAATAAAACCGAAAGCGCAGAATATGTTATTGGTCTCTAGAAAATCTGAATATCCTACTAATCGTAAATTTGGGCTTTTTTTTGCATTACTTTTTACTGTTGTTGGAGTGTACCTCTACCATTTGGAGAAAACCTTTATCAGCAATTTTTTATTTTCATTAGCAGCAATTTTTTTCCTCATAGCCTTTGTAAAACCAGCCTTACTCGCACCATTGAATTTGGCTTGGGCAAAATTCGGCCTTGTCCTTGGGTTGGTGATAAGTCCCATAATCATAGCGATAATATTTTTTGGATTAATTACACCAGTTGGACTATTCCTGCGGCTTTGCAAGAGAGATGAGCTTCGCTTACTCGATGAAGAAAAAGACACATATTGGCGTAAAAGGTGCCTAGATACTTCGCCAAAACATAACTTTGAACAACAATTTTGAATTGGTATTAAATGAACTTCCTAAAGGAATTTTTTCTGTTTTTACAGGTCAAAAAAAAACTTTGGCTGGCACCAATTGTCCTCGTGATGGTTCTCATAGGTGGTCTGCTAATTCTCGCACAGGGTTCTGTGGTAGCCCCATTTATCTACACCTTATTTTGATATTGGTGATTACAGATGTATATTTTAGGGATTTCTGCTTTTTACCATGACAGCGCTGCCTGCTTGTTGAAGGACGGAGAGATACTAGCGGCCGCGCAGGAAGAGCGTTTCACCCGGAAGAAACATGACTCTAGTTTTCCTCGTAATGCCGTTGAGTATTGTTTAAAGGAGGCAAATATTGACGCGATTGATATTGAAAACGTTGTTTTTTATGAGAAACCTTTTTTAAAATTTGAAAGACTTCTTGAAACTTATATTGCTTTTGCTCCAAAAGGCCTCAAAAGTTTTTCAAAATTTTTACCTATCTGGATTAAAGATAAGTTATTTCAAAAGTATCAATTAGGTCTAGAACTCAAACATACGCTTGGCGAAAAAGTCGATTGGCAACAGCGGTTACTTTTTTCTGAGCATCATCTTTCACACGCAGCCAGCGCTTTTTATCCATCCCCTTATGAAAAAGCAGCCATTTTGACGCTTGATGGAGTGGGCGAATGGGCAACTACCTCGGTGGCTCTTGGTAATGGCAACCATATCGACATAAAAAAGGAGATTCATTTCCCGCACTCGCTTGGATTACTCTACTCCACCTTCACACATTACATTGGCTTTAAAGTCAATTCAGGTGAGTATAAAGTCATGGGCTTGGCACCATATGGCAACCCTATTTATGCAGAAAAAATCACCTCCAACTTGATTAAAGTTGCAGAAGACGGAAGTTTCCAGCTTGATATTAGTTATTTCGGTTTTGCGACCGGATTAACGATGACAAACCAAAAATTTGAAAAATTATTTGGAGGGCCGCCAAGAAGACCTGAAACAAAAATTACCCAACGTGACATGGATTTAGCGGCATCAATCCAGAAAGTAACAGAAAATGTTCTTATTCGAATTGCAAAGAATGTGGCGAAAGAGTCAGAAGAAAAGGCGTTATGTTTAGCGGGAGGAGTTGCGCTGAATTGTGTAGCAAATGGTATATTATCAAGGGAAAATATTTTTGAGGAAATTTGGGTGCAACCAGCTGCGGGCGATGCGGGTGGGGCACTCGGCGCTGCCCTTGCGGTTTGGCATCAGTATTATGGAAAGCAGCGTAAGGTTGAACCAAATAAAGACGCTATGAAAGGTAGCTTTCTTGGGCCATCATTTGATGATGAATATATAATCGAAGAGTTGAATTCGGTTGGAGCAAATTTTACGAAACTCAATAAAGATCAGTTAATAGAGCAAGTTGCTGATAGTCTTGCAAATGGTCAGGCCGTGGGCTGGATGCAGGGGCGAATGGAATTTGGTCCTCGAGCTTTAGGAGGGAGGAGCATAATCGCAGACCCTCGATCACCAAACATGCAAAAAACACTCAACTTGAAAATTAAATATCGCGAGAGTTTTCGTCCATTCGCCCCCAGCATTCTAATTGAAAAACTTGGAGATTGGTTTGAGTATAATGGGTGTAGCCCGTACATGCTTTTTGTCGCGAAAGTTAAGGGTGATAGGCTCAAAGAAATAGATTTTGATGAGCAGAAGCTGTTCGGTTTAGAAAGACTAAATTTGTCTCGCTCGTTGATTCCAGCAGTTACACACGTTGATTGTTCGGCGAGAATTCAGACAGTGCATGAAGAAACCAACGAACGCTATCACGCTTTAATATCAAGGTTTGATGAGAAGACCGGATGCCCGATTTTGGTAAACACCTCTTTTAACGTCAGAGGAGAACCCATAGTTTGTACACCAAAAGATGCCTTCAAATGTTTTATGGGAACAGAACTAGACATCTTGGTTGTAGAAAACTTTTTATTGAAAAAAGCAGAGCAGAATAACCACCTCGCTAATAATTACGTTAAAGAATATGAGTTGGATTAAAACCTATTCAATAAATATCTTAACAGTCATATTTTCGTTATTCACAGCTGTAGTATTGGCTGAAATTGTATTACGGAATTTGTTTGTGCCTATTCCTAAACACTATCATTATTCGGCGGATGTTATAAAAGATGATCCTTTGAGGGGCTATAAGCTCGTACCAAATAAAACTTCAATAATGTCCAATGGATTTTTTGAAGAAGAGATAATTACTGATAAAAATGGAAACAGGGACATTTATTCGGAGCTGCTTGGTGACTACGGCATCGTGGCGATTGGAGACTCACAAACATTTGGCCACGGTATTACCGCTGAGGATAGTTGGCCAGAAATATTACAACAGAAAATTTCTAAAAATGTAGTTAATACTGGTGTTTTTGGCTATTCACCGCATCAATATCTTCCAACTGTTGATGAACAAATCGCGAATGGCCTAAACGTAGAAACAGTTTTATATGCGCTAACATACAATGACATTTTTGGAGGCACCCCCCCACTTAAGTTTTTTGATGATGTTGACAAAAAGCTTGGAATTAAATCTTTTGGCGATGACATCATGAAAATAACTCTTGGAAGAGTTTTACACAATTCGCTTCATTACTTTAGGTACAGAACTGCATTAGGCCAAATCATAGAAAGTGCAGCCCGAACCAACATTGATTTTCCAATAAAGTACAAAAAAATTGACCATATAACGAATTTAAGGGCGTCCATAGAATTTATTGCTGATCTGAAGTATCAATTAAGCCTTAGAGGAATTAAACTCCACGTAGTTTATATAGCAGCTGGAAGTTATATTTTGCCAAAATCGGCAGACCTCATATTTAAGATAAGGGATTATGACAGCCGTTTTATTGGAGATTTTCTAGAAACACATTTTGACCGAGCGGGGATTAGTTTTGCAGATGCAACAGATCCGTTGTTTGAACATAGTGCACTGCATAACTTTGAGCGGGACAGCTTAATGTTGCCTATTGATGGTCATTACAACCGCAGAGCGAATATCGTTATTGCAGAAGAATTTCAAAGTTTGCTCGAACTATCTGATGGTTAGTTTCTAAATAGTGGTTGAGCATTAATGGCAAAAAGGTGATTTCGCAACAAATTAACAAGCATCATCGCATTTATCGCATGTGAAGCCACTTCCTGTCCAGCCTTAGTTATATCGTCTGATAATGTTGGAGATTTTTGACATTCTTGTGGCTTTTCGGAAGCCTCACGAGGTAATGTTTACCGGGGCAATGTGTACTTCCTTGTTCACACTGCGAAATACGTAATAGAAGCCACGCTTTTGGTACCTATACTTTCGTACCGATGTCCTCATCACATTTAAAATTAAACTGTTTGGCTTCTTTTGGTAATTTGGGGTTAACGCTTTCAATCATTTCCTCTATCCGTGTCATACATTTTTCTCTGGTCATATGTGGCCCACGAGTATCGGTGAACTTTATACAGTCATCCTCTCAGACCAATGAGCAAACCATTATAATTGCAAGAAACATATGTCTACCCATTCTATTGGATAATCATTCTGCAGTTCAGATGATGTTTAGAATATAGCTGTTTAAGGGTATGATGTGGGCATGGAAGTACTGAACGAACTCACCCAATTCATAGCAGAGTCTCGGGGCTTCTTCCTTTTTGAAGAGGTGCCAAACGCTTATTAAATTTTTGGCAAGCCCTTGATTGCCTCAAGCAGCGAAGTTATCTGCGATTATCATCGGGATAAAAACCTCCTGCAGTGAAGACAAGGTTGAGAAAATAAGTTATATCCTCGCCAGTTTAACGACATTGCGAGACCTAAGTTAGTATCGCTGCTTTGCCAAAAGGATGGAATAGATAATCATGGGTCTGGAGATTTATCGGCAAAATAACGTCAAAGCCATGCTTTGCATGTTTATAGGTATGTTTTTTTTTTCTATTGCAGATGCACAGTCAAAATTTTTAACCGATTACCTGCACCCAATGCAAATTGCTTGGGCAAGATGGCTAGTTTTATTTTGTTGTGTGATTGTCTTTATTTGCCTTCGGGGAGTCAAAATTCTTGAGACAAAGCATCTTTTTCTTCAAATTTTAAGGGGCGTAACGGTTGCTCTCACAGTGGCGTTTTTCACTATTGGTTTATCTTTTGTACCTTTGGCTGAAGCTGTTGCCATAACCTTTATAACACCAATTATTGTAACGATCTTGAGCGCTTATTTACTTGGTGAGCGGGTAGGAAAAAGACGTTGGACTGCAGTAATCATCGGTTTTTTTGGCACAGTGATGATAACGCGGCCTAGCATTGAAAATTTAAATTCAGGACTTTTATTTCCATTTCTGGCAGCAATGTTTTTTGCAATAAGGCAAATTATCTCTCGTCGGGTAAGCTACGAAGATGATGTGCAAACAACAGTCGCTTACACGGCACTGACTTCAATTTTTTTGCTATCAGTTTGTTTGCCTTTTTTCTGGATCGATGTTCCATCTGAACTGGATGCAATTACGCTACTCTCCTTGTCCGCATTCTCAGCTTTAGGTGAAATCTTCATCATTTATGCGTTAAGTATTGGGCTAGCGGTTGTTGTAACCCCTATACATTACACTATGATTATTTGGGCTGTGATCTATGGTTATTTTTTGTTTGGAGAAGTTCCAAATATCTCAATGATTTTTGGCACCCTTGTTGTAATTTTTTCCGGAATTTACATTGCGCATCGTGAGCACAGATTATCAACAAGGGGTTAGGGACCTCGCTGAAATCTAGGCCTTCTCCTTTGGCTTACACAGACACTAATAAGTGGAAATAGATGGCTTGCGGATTTGCTTTGGGTCAGTTCTCTTTTTACTTTATTTGTTTTTTACCAACCGATGGCTTTTCTTCTCGCCAGACTGTCTTCTGAAACTAGTTCCTCTTTGTTGTAATATTCCTCAAAAAAGGGAATCCTTCCATGCAAATTAACCCAACTGAGTTTACTCTTCGTAAAAATATGGGCTTGTGGTGGAAACAGTTCAGGTTCATCAAAAGTTGCCGTCTTCAAAAAAGTCGTGGCATCGCTATCGTTGAATATACTATAGATTTGCTCTTTGCAGGTAGCACAACGATAAACCTTTTGGCCTTTCCCACTCCCAGTTTGCCCATGGACACAAATAAACTCTCCACTGTCTACATGGAAATAGGATGACTCAATCATTGTCCTTACAACAAAAGCCAACGCTGTTTGGCGTTGGCACAGCCTGCAATGACAAGTCTGGGTGAATATGGGTTCATTGCTAATGTGGTATCCCAAGCGACCACAAGAACACCCGCCCTCGTAAAGACGCATTTACTTATATCCTAAATAAAAATAATTACACCAATTGCTACAACCCTTTGGACAGGATTGCTTTACCAATTGGATTTCGCAAGAGCTGCTGCGCATAGAAACTCAGTCTAGGCACCTTACGTATGTCAAGCATGGCAATGCAAAATGCCAGTGCTGATAAAACAACTATCTTTAGCAATCAGAAATTCCTCTGGGTCAAGTGAATACGGCCTTTGGGAGAGTAAAATGTATGTTTATTAAATGTAATTTGAGCGGGCTACCTATTGAATGGAAAAATGTGAGCATACATTTCTAACGAATGGAAATTTGAAACGAGACCCGTTTATGATACGTCGTGAATTTTTAATCGGAACATTTGTAATCTCTACTTTTCCTAGTAGTGGTTTTTCATCCACAGATATTTTAATCGTTAACCGGACAGAATCATGCGGGTGTTGTGGTGCGTGGGTGGAAAGAATGACCGCAGCGGGGTTCAATGCCGAAGTGAACTTTGTAAGTGATGAAGTTTTGAGACAAATAAAATCGCGATTAACCATACCCGTCGACCTCAGTTCTTGCCACACGGCTACAATTGGCAACTATTTTGTTGAAGGCCATGTGCCTGCAGAAGATATTCGTAGATTACTAATCGAGAGACCGAAGGCTCTTGGTTTAAGTGTTCCCGGTATGCCTATTGGTTCACCAGGTATGGAGATGGGAGACAATATAGAACCGTTTGAGACGCTAATTGTTTTTGAAAATGGTGCAACCAAAATCTTTAACAGTCATGCCGCGCAGACATCTGTGTAACATTCCAACGATATATTACCTACACGCCCCAGTGGCCTGTGCATGGGGTAGGTAAATCATAGCAAGTTTGGTCGCTTAATGTTCATCAAAGACCTGCTGTTAATGGCGATTACAGATCAACTGGCAGGTGTTGGGTAGAGTGTTCAACACGGTTACTGGTAGGCGGTGTACAGAGGTTGTGTGAAACTTGTGTGAGCGCAACTTGATATTGGACTTCTGCTTTTATTCAGCGTATTTTTGCATTTCTGAAATCAATTCACTTAAGACTTCTGCAGAGTGAAAGCAAAGCAATGTAAAAATTGAGGATTGATAAAGTTCAGATTTGGTAATCATTGCTTGCCAATACTGTTCCTCGACACGTTGAGCTAACAAGTGGTTCAATGGATCTTTCAAATCAATAGAGTCCTTCTGCAAGATAATCTGCCGGGTATCTCCGATTACTTTTACGCCGACATCGCCATTTTCGGATAAGATATCAGGCTCATAAAAAAATTTTTCATTATCTAGAGGAAATGTTGGGGTAAAACTAACCTCAATATCGTGAAATTCTTCCTCATAGTTTTCAGTAAATAGGAATGAAAAGGTCGCATCTCCACCTTCCTCAGAGCCATAGGAATATGTAATAAAGACTTCGGAGCCTATTCTCATATCGCCATAATTATCAAATTCTTCACTTTCTCCATTCACCATAGTTAGGGTTTTTAAATTTATAATTTCACAGCCCATGCCACCCATGATGTCATTTGCAACTGATTGATTTGGATAGGCAAAAAAAACAATCCCGATTACTGTTAAAATAATGCGACCAATATAATCCATCAGTTTCCCCATAAAAGATTTTTCCTGTGAAGACACTATCCTTAAAAACACCATTTTACCACCGTCTAAAAATCTTCTGGGAGCTGAAAGGGCCTTCCAAATATAAATGTATTTTCGAGATGGGTACGTAGGAACCATACACACCTACATACCTATTATACATGTGCTGTTACACAGATTGTTGTGGGACTTAGGTCACCACCTGTGTTGTCTTTGGTGCTAGTTTAGTGAGTAGCAAATATGGTCACTTACAGTCCATCACAGACATGCTGTTAATGGCGATTACAGAGTCACTGAGAGGTGTTGGGTAAGGTCTGACATAGGTGAGTGGCGTAGACAGCCTGTGTGAGCCTTAAGCCCATTAACCATAAACGGAGTCAATCTCACATTCAGAATCATCAATGCGGACTGAATAAACCTCTTCATATGAGGAACAATTGAAATCTAGGTCAACTTCACCGTAGTCGCTTCCGTTGGAATAAAGTGTGTGGGACTCGTTGCCATCATCTGAGTCCCAAGAATCTTACTGATTTATTCGCTCGTAAGAGATTTCTGTTTTACAAACTACTTCCACATCCGAATATTTGTCATTCTTATCCAAGTCGGTTTCAACCGAATAACCAATTTCAACTTCACAAGATGAAAAGTTTCCATCATATCCTTCGTAACAATCTAAATCTACGTCATTTACAGTTACTTAAACCTTTGCAGAGGTATCATATTCAGTTTCGCAGTCGTCGCCTGTCACTATAGATTTCAAAAACGTTAATTTGCTTAGTTCAACCCAACCGACCTTCACAGAAGAACAACTTGTAATGTCTCCAAACTATACTTTTATCCAAGGCGGATAAATTTCTTGAGTAACACTTATTTTACCCGCAGGGACCGAAGCAATTATTCGTCCAATTGGGCTGTCTTTTTAAATTTACCAGCGTATTGGTTTGCACCATCAGGGAGGAACCAAGATTTGAGGTGCTTAAACAAATCAATGTCAGTAAAAAGGAAATTATAGTTACTATTTTCCTATTCAAAATAAATTTACCTTCTAAATATCAATAACTGTACCAATCGCCATAATCCTCTGGACAGAATTTTCCTCACGATTGGATTTTGATTTTTGACAGCTTTTCACTTGAAATTAAAGTGTTGGGTAGGCATCTCTAAAAGCGGCTTAAAGGCACAACATTCTGGTTTGTTGGTCAGGTCGTGCGTTCCCGTAGAAATCTAAACACCTTTATCATCCAACGGCAAGAGATTGACTTCAGAAACGGTTAGCTTCTTAGACGCCACACTGAACATCCTTAGTATCTGCTAATCAGGTAAAGTCAGCTAAATAAAAGGATTTAAAAAGGACATGAAGCGGAAAATGATAAAAGTATTTTTTGATGGCAAGTGTGGTTTGTGTAGCAAAGAAATAAACCACTATAGAGATATTGCTAAAGGCGGGGATTTTTTATGGGAGGATATTGCAAGTGATCCATCGCCATTGATCAAATTGCAAGTGACCCAGCAAGATGCCTTACGCCGACTACATGCCCAAGATAGCAATGGTAAGCTGCACATTGGAGTGGCTGCATTTATTTTAATTTGGCAGCATCTTCCTCGCTTTAAGTGGGCAGCGTTAGCAAGTTTCGTTAAATTACCAATGATATTTCAAATTAGTGAATTCCTTTATCACCGCTTTGCAGATTACAGGTTTGCAAGATTGTCACATTGCAAAATATTAACTCAAGCCGATTAACCGTGACCATTCTGCACTAGCCAACACGATAATTATCCATAACTCCTAACTATCGTCCTACCAAACAATATACTACCTTCACATCCACAGTGGCCCACGCATGGAGGTAAGTAAGTGATGATAGTTACGTGTCTTACAGAGATTGCTAATGCATTTAGTTGTCCTACTGATCTGGGTTTATAGAGGCCCGTATCGGTCACCTACAATGCACACTTTCCCTACACTTGAGACGATAAGAATTAGTGATGTACAAACCGCTGTTCATTTAGTGTCTGTTGAAAGTGACTAAGTAATTCGTAATATGTCGTATATGCTCGCTGTGGCTGGGGCATTGGTGCTGTAGTAGAGCAAGTAACACTCTTCACCAACACCACTTGCCTATCATATCATATGTTAACACTTTGATTTGTAGGTCTGTGTAATACTTTCTAGGATTTGTGATGTCTACAGGTGTTATTACTAGCTTTTCGCTTATTGATTTTGTAAACGAAAGCGAGATGAGTGACGACGTGTAGTGCCGCCTCATATTGAGTGGCACACGCCTAATATGGTAGTAAATGCCATCCCGGTGAGAGATATATCGGGAGGCGTTTTTGTGCATCACTTTGTACATCACCACACCTTTGTAGGCGTAAGATATTTACGAATCACAGTGTTAACACATGATATGATGGGGAAAGAGGTGCTGGTGAAGACGAGTTGTGTTCCACTTAGATGCACCAATATTACTGTCCCACAAGCAATAGCCTGGAGTTATGCACGTACCTGCACATGTCAACAGGCACATAATCCTCTGAATAGGATTGTCCTCACTAATAGATTTTGTAATAGATTTTCCAACGGAGAGATAATTTGATTATAGTGCGTATTGCGAAGATTAAGAGTGTAGCATGAAACAGTAGTGCAAATATTAACTCACTATTGGTCAATCATAGCACTATATTGCATCGGGAAAATCCCCCTATCGTAACGTTTATTCTAAGGAATTTTTAAAAAAGTTAAAAATTTTTTATAGCCAGATGCGAGGGTTATTTCATGGGCACTTTTTTGATTTCCATTAGCTTTGCCATTTGTGTTAACGAAACTGTTAAGTCCTTGGCAGGGCGATTGCGGAGACACCAATCCAGTCTGACTACCAATACAAATGCTAGTGTCTTGAGGTAAATCACATAGTCTGTGACACCACCTCCCAGTGCCTGTGATTCAGATCTACCCAAACGCCTGCCAGCGAGCCTGTAGTTGGCAGGCGTTTTTGTTTGGATGAAAGGTAGGTTTCTGTGAACGGAGACTTTATTAATTAAATGTGGTATTTTGAAAGAATCAGAACTTATAACAGTTCATGCGGTTTTACCGTTACCTAATGCGCAAGACATCAGTTTTTTTGGTTCTTGGTGTGAGGAGATGAAAGGGTTTCTTATGAAGGGCTTTAAAACTATATTTTTGATTTTTGTTTTGATGACCAGTTCGCCTGCATTTGGCACGGCTTTAAAAACAGGAGACCCGAATAAAGTAGCAATTTATAAAGCCACATATCAACAAACCATATCTGAAATGAATACAGACGAGTTTTTTCGTTGTTTGGCAGCAGTAAGGATGTTGAGAGCCGACACAATTTTTTCAAATGTGGAGTACTATGAAGATATTCTGATGGTTTATTTGCAAGCAACTTCAGCAGAACAAAAAAAGCGATCGTTATCTGATGAAGCGCTTGCAGGGCCTGTACAACAATATTTTCAAAGTGTGAAATCGGAAATTCCTGATGATATGCAGAGAATGGCGCTACTATCTGGATATCTCGTCCAAAAATGTAATGGACAGCCCATAATCCGATAGAAAAAAATTAAGCGATCTGCTCGAAGAAAAATTCCAACTTAATGTCATGAAAGACATTTCGTTCCGAAAATCTTGGCATTTTCAAAGCACATTTCGGAGGGTTGGTTACAATAACAAAACGAGTTGCTTCAATAGGACATAGCCGCCGACTGCGCACTACACCTAGCTTAACAAACGCAATAGTGAACACACTTGCCACTTACCTGACTGCGATTTACGCGAATGACTTTCCCGACCGTTTTCTCTCGAGAAAAAGTGATGGGTTAGAACCATATGGTGGCTGGTATCATCGTAAGTCAATGAAGCCTACTTCATGTTTATTTGATAGCCGTTGAAACAAATGAACATTAGCTTGAATAAGCTTTCTACCCACATAACTGCTATTAGAGATAACAAAAAACTGTTTGACAAGTTGTACCGATAATCTGTGTGAGTGTTGGAATATAGGCTACGTACACACCCCCCGTGGCCCATGCATGGGGGCAGATAAGCGATGATAGTTACGTATCTTATGAAGATTGATAAGGCATTTAGATGTCGTACTTATGTGGATTGATGAAGGTCCGTTTCGGTCAATCACATACGCACTTTCCCTATACTGATAACGATAAGGATTGTGGGTAGACAAACCGGTAGACAAATATGTGCCTGTTGACATGTACAGATACGTGCATAACTCTAGGCTATTGCTTGAATGGCATTACAGTTGGTGCATTTTAGTGGAACACAACTACTCTCCACCAGCACCACTTCTTCTGTCGCAATTGAACTACTCAATTGATTTGCAAGCATATTATTTGCAGCAGTCAATGTGGGCAAACAATATGGTAGAGCCTAAGACTCTATTGAGAAGTTGCCTTTCAATCTTCACTTTTATTTGTTGCTTCACTGTATCTGTTCCCGCCATGTCCTATGAAGAACCTGACTACAGAATTGTTCGAAAGACTGAAGTCTATGAGGTGCGACTTTATGCAAAACGTACAGTGGCCCAAGTAAATTATGGTCAGGAAAACGGCGGATTCAGAGTTTTGTTCAACTATATCTCTGGCGAAAATGAAGGCTCTAAGGAAGTCCAAATGACCATTCCAGTGACGCAGTCAAAGCAAATTGATATGACCGCACCTGTCACCCAATCTAAAAAAGATGGTCAAATGGTTATGAGGTTTTTTCTACCAAAACAGTATTCGTTAAAAACTGCTCCAAAACCAACTGATAAAAGAGTGACTATTGCCGAATTGCCTGAGCAATATTTTGGCGTAATCAGATTTTCTGGCTTTGCCTCTGACAGTAACTTTGACAAACGTATACTAGAGTTGAAAGCTGCGCTTGATAAAGATGGCCTGATTACTGCTGGGCAACCCATAAAGGCAACCTATAACTCCCCTTTCACAGTTCCTTTTTTACGGCGCAACGAGGCGATGTACCCGTTAGTTTGGCAGTAATTTAATCATCCATTTAGCTTTGACCTCAAGCGAATGCCCACTCCCATATGCTTGGCCAATCCCACCCGATGTCCATCCACCAATGGCATCAATGATATCTGGTGGGCATTCAACAGCACGCAGCCTGTCTCGCATAGAATGTCTAAAGGAATGAATAACACAATTGTTAGGCCCTCTGGGCTTTAGCCATTTGTTGATAGCCGCACTCGCTGAGTTTGCGTTACATCCATCCTGATTGGTGTATCTAGGAAACAAGAAGTTGCTGTTGGGAAAGTTATGCAAAGACTGTTTAGCAGCCCACAGAGACGCACCAACTAGAGGAATGCTTCTATTACTACCTTTGGTTTTTAAACGCCTCCACGAATGAGGCGTAAAGTGGATATGAGGTATTTCAGAGTGAATAACGATGTCTGATTTGGCCAACCCAACAGCCTCTCCCAGTCTCATGCCAGTATCGCTGAGCAAGGCCACAATCCAGCCTAGGTCATCATTAATAGTTTCACAGTGATTTTGGATTGTTCTGATACATTCAATGGGTATTGGTAGACGCGCATTTTTTCTCTCTGCTGGCATATAAGTGCGAGCAAAAGCATTGCGGCAATCCAGTCCTTTCTCAGTGATAATGAGGTTTATAATTGACCTGATTGTAGAGAAGTTGCGTTTGATGGATGCAACTGCAAGTCTTTTATCAGGCAGCTTGTCACGAAGCATTGCAGCGTCAGACGAGAGGTAATGGTCAATTGGTCTGTCACCTAGACAGTCAATAACATATTTGACATTTCTCTTTGCTACACGAATGAATGTCTTGTCTTTATTAACGCCTTTCAGTTGCAGGTGAATTGCTAACGCATCTGACATTAAAGGCGCATCTGATTGGCTTGTTTCTGAATAGCCTGACTGCAACAAATGCTGGCTGGGCAGGGGTTTGTCTGAAAGCCTCAAAGACAGCCAGTAGTCCTTTAACCTCTGCAGCATTGAAGTGCAGCTTCTAATGGCCACGGACGGTGATTTAGTGCGAAGGCTACCGACTATTCTTTTGCGTCAATAGTGATGCTGAACATCGCTTGGAACTTGCTTGCTGAGGTAATAAATACCAAGCCTTTGATGGAGATAAGAGGTATTGGATTTGTCTACCCACATTGACTGCTGCAAATAATATATCTGCAAATCAATTGAGTAGTTCAATTGTGACAGAAGAAGTGGTGCTGGTGGAGAGTAGGTCTGTGCTACTACCAAGCACCACTACCGATGTTATTGCAGTGTTACAGCCATTTTATGTGTCACTGACTCGCTGTCAACATGCACAAATGTTTCTCAGTTTGTTTCACACTAATCCTTATCGTTATCAGTATAGGGAAAGTGTGCATGTAGGTGACCGATACGGACCTCTATAAATCCACATAAGTACGACATCTAAATGCCTTATCAATCTCTATAAGACACGTAACTATCGTCACTTACCTACCCCATGCATGGGCCATTGGGGGTGTGTAGGTAGTATATTGTTGGTTAGTGCAATGGATGGGGGTAAATCAAAAAGCTCAAGAATTTGCCACATTTAGTAATACACGGTAGCCTAGTTTTTCAACCTTTGGAGATCTAAATCATGAAAAGAGGTAGACGAGAAGTATTGAAACACGTGATTTATGCCTCCAAGCCAACTTTTTTTAGCGATACAATTCTAAAAAAAATCTTACGCTCATCTCGTAGAAATAATGTTAATTGGGGTGTTTCTGGTAATTTAATTTGTAGGTCTGATCTTTTTTTTCAAATTTTAGAAGGGCCATCAGAAGCCATTGACAATCTGTATGAAAAAATTTTGACGGATAATCGTCATCTTGACATTCAAAAACTCAGGGATGCTAACACAGGAAGAAGGCTATTTGCTTCTTGGGCAATGAAATTCGACCCATACAAAAGTTGGATGTGGACAAAAGATGAGGTTAAAGCTGGGGCGTTGAAGAACCTTAGTTCTGATGATGCGCTTGCAGTTTTTGAAAAGTTAGCAAGAGAGTCAGATCAATTTTTAGGCTCAGAGGAAAAACTCTGATTTTTTATAGAAGTAACACGAGATGACTGAAGCAGACCATTGGTAATGACTTCGTCACGAGCAGCTTCCATCACTCAATGCGTGACAGGCTGAGAGCAGTGACCTGCCCATCAGAGATGATTGACCAGATAGGTGGATGGTCAGAAAAGTTTGTTGGCGAAGGTTACCGGAATAGTGTCAAGATGGACCAAAAATAAGCCCACCTAATTTTGACAACATCTTTGGTTGATTAACCCATAAAGTAATTGCCAATTTGGGCAATAGGCGTTGTTGATGAAACATCTGCACCTGCAGCCTCTCTGATTGCCACAATATCCTCTCTCTCACCAAATGACTTAATGAATGATGGATCTTTCATTTCCACCAATACATAGACTGCACTCTCGTCCGCATTACAGCCGGCCCAGAGGATTTTAGACCCAACCTCATTCATTTGTGGCTCAAGGCCTTTAGCCATCTCAGACCAAGTTTCCCATCCTTTTGAAATATTGATCGTAACAAGCATATTAACCATTCTTAGTCTCCATAATGTGTTGGTTTATCCTGAAATCTTTCAGGTGATCGGATATCGCTGACATCCATGCACGTAAATCTTCTGGTAATTAAGAGGGATCTAATACAGAAACTTTAACTTGATCTGTATATTTTTTTAGACTCTGAAATAGGCTTTTACCTGTGGCCGAAACATTAACAAAAGAGCAATGAGTTGTATCACGGTGTTTAAACTTAAAATTGTTCTTATACTAAGTTCATTTATACCAATCTCTGGAAAAGGTGAAAAAGGGGCACTAAAGGAGTGAGATAACGCACCAAACAAATCAAACATTCCAACTGCATTCCAAGCTAGTAGAACTCCCCAAAGTACAGCGGACGGTTTTTTCCAAATATTATATGCTAAAAATAATGCAGTTGTGCCTATTACAAAATCGCCAAGAAATGCAATTGTCCAATCTGATGTCGCAGCACGTTCGCTTCCTATCGCGCCAAGAAAAAGAAATAGACCAGAACCAACTGCTCTAAACACCATCCAGCCGGTTGTAAAAATTAATACTTTCACTTGAATGGGCATCGCTACATCGGCTTTCAAGACATTTATGGTTAGAAGTAAATTAGCTAAAGAATATTCTGGAAAACAAAATGAAGTGGATATTCCTAGTTAAGGCGCTGCGTTTTGTACATCACTAATAATTTCTCATCGATTAAGTCTGCGACTGTCTTGCCCTCAAACCACACTGTGGTCTAGGAGAATGATATTTCTCGTGGCCTCAAGTATCGCTTCTGACTTCTTCAATTCTTCCCATTGTGGCTTTTTAGTCCATAAATCGATTTCCTTGTAACACGCTTTGAAAGAATCAGGGCTTTCGTATTCAAGATAGGACGACGCTTTGAATTGTCCTTCCTTATTCCAGACCCGATTGAACGTCACACGGGTACAGCCATGTTTTGAAAGGTCTGAGAAGAAAGCATCACCATGTTTCTCCCAAAAGTGTATCCAAAGATTTAGATGGGCTTCATCCTTGAAGGTAAGCATATTGAAAGTGCTTTAAAGCAGATTTGGTTTCAGCCATGTGATCTACCTAAATCAGGTCAAAATGAGAAAACTTCAATTAAATGGAAAAGATGAACGTGGTGTCGCAGGCACAACGAGCTTCAAATCTTTGCCTTTAGCTACCGCAACGCAAGTAAATTTTGGCGGTGTTAATCCAATTTCTCTAAGTTCTATTCCACTGTTCTGCGCATCTGCGTAACAGCTTCCAGCGTCTTCATACCTCAAACCACTATCCAGAATGTTCCCACTCAACACCCAAAGAAGCACAAACTCCATTGCAACACCTTTGTAAGCTTGTGGTCTACCCACATCAAATCAAAACGAACAACAACGCTTCAATTACAATGTGTTAACACATGATGTGATAGGGAAAGTGGTGCTGGTGGAGAGGTATGTTTCTCTGAACAGGCACCAGCCCATCACTTAACTGAAGCTATACATAGGATCTCACGTGTCATTGCACTCGTCAATGCACTGTTATGGTCTACCCAAACTAAGTCACACTAATCCTTATCGTTATCAGTATAGGGAAAGTGTGCATGTAGGTGACCGATACGGACCTCTATAAATCCACATAAGTACGACACCTAAATGCCTTATCAATCTCCATAAGACACGTAACTATCATCACTTACCTACCCCCATGCATGGGCCATTGGGGGTGTGTGGGTATTATATATTCCAACGCTTGCACAGATTATGGGTAAAGGTTGTTATCCGGTTTTTGTTGTCTTTAATGGCAGTTAAGTGAGTAGCAAGTATGGTCACTGACTTTGCAGCACAGACATGCTGTTTACTAGCACTTGTGGAGTTATAAAACTGGCTTTTTACAATATTCATCGTTAGAGCCCTCAAAATTTACTAGGCGTAACAAAGCACTTTTATTTTTTTGAAGCGATAACTCAGACAATCCAGCCTTTCTAAGGTGTCTGAGTGTTCGGTAATATTTATTTCCAGCTAAGTTGGAAATTAATGTTTCCAATTCTATTTCAGTTGGAATTTCAGATAGGTTATTTCTTTTAGCAAATTCAACAAAACACTGAACCCTTTTGGCAAGGCCTTTTTTAGTTCGATAATAGTGCCTCTCTTTATTTTCACTTTCTTTTTGCCGCTTAAAAAGCCACGGTCTGTCGGAATAGAATTGACTAACTTTGTCAAATTTAATTTTTTCACCTGATACATCGTTGGCCTGACCCATGCAATAAGGATTAAAACCTATTGTAAAATCTGATGGAAATTCGTTTGCGGATTTTTTCAAATATGAGACGTCTTTTTGAATGTTTAGGTTTATATCAACTGCTATTTTTGCCAAGACCGCTATGCCAATTGCCATCTGATGCAGGTGATTACGTGCATAATTTTCATCATAGGTTGCGTTGGTTTGCATTCTGTCAGGGTCAGGTCTTGAATAAAATTTTTCGATATCATCTATACCAGTATTAAGCAGCTTTGTAGCTTTTCTGATTTTTTCTCTGACATTTTCTGGTGTGTTGTATCCCCACAGGTCAGCCAGTGCCAAACTAGCCAAAGCAGAGTTTGTGCCATAAGAGTGATACCAAAATCCTCTCACACCCCTAAATGAACTACCTCTAATGTAACCATCTTTTAAAAAGACCTCACCAATGTTATCAAAAATATTGTTGAATGCTTCTAGGGCTAGCTTCTTATCTTCGTGCCAATAAGCGTAAGCAAGCAATGCTATCCCTCCATCTGCCATTGCAGTGAACCCTCTAGATTTGATTTTATCAGCGGCTACTGGAATGATGAATCTATGGTACATTTTATCTGCGTAATTTGAGACGTTTGCTCGTTCATTCAAAGACATGACATTTTTCAACAGACTTGCGGTTATCAAGTAGTTTGCCACAAAGTCCACAGCAAATTCTGGGAGATGAATTCGACACACTGCAGAAATTTTATTTTCACCACCATAACATTTTCCACCACCCATTCTCACGTCTGCTAATGACGGTGTATTGAAAAGAGTATTGTCTTGGGCAATTTGATTTATGATCTCTATCGCTTTATGGATTCTGGTTTTATTTTTTTCAGCAATGGACCGTTGCGCAAAAGCAAATAATTCCCTCGCTGGAACAGACAAGTTCTCATGATTAACCGAAAGCGAATTGCTGTTTTTTTTGTGGTCTGCCTCCCAGTCGTAACCAATGACTTTAGTAATAATACGAGTAGCTTCGCTAGCAGACTTAAATCGGAGAAGAGAAAAGGGTATTGGGCCTGAAGTACATTGGTTTGAACCAGCTGACGCCCCATAGAAATATTTAGGAAATTCAATATTTTGCTTTGTCACATTCGAAGACACGGCCCAAACATTTTGGGCTAATAACAGTGTGTTGAATGAAGCCAAACAGATGAGGAGAAATAAAAATCGCATACATCATCTCCTAAATATCAATAACTGCACCAATCGCCACAATCCTCTGAACAGGATTGTCCTAACTATTGGATTTTGCAACAGCCGCTGCGCATAGAAACGCAGTCTTGGCACCTTACGGATAACAAGCATTGTGATGCCAATTGCTAGTGCTGATAAGAGAATTATCTTTAGCAATCAGAAATTCCTCTCATTCCACTTACTATACTCAGGCGGTCCAGCAGCTATTTCCTCTATTGATAGGTCTTCAACCTCTCTGCCGTCAAATGATGATGGCAACATCACCCCGATATCATCACGAATTTTGATATCCTTCTTGAAGTAATCATGGAATGCCCTTCGCATGGCTTCCTCCAGTTCACCCATGTCGCCAAATGCGTAATGCATGATGAAACTATCATGAACTGGCAGCACAGGCTCATCATCTGACCTCACAAACTGCAACATGACCTTCTCAGCGATACAGCTATCAATGAACTGGAGATGATTGCCATGACCTTGAAAGAAGACGTCAGACAATGGTGTATGGGCATCTAATACAGCTTGTCTAAGAGTTGTCCAGTCAAACTCCACTTCACTTAGATCAATGCCATCAGGCTTCCTTAGAAGTGGCGTTGAGGCTTGCATCATCGCATTAAATGTTTCTTTGACGAGTGGCCTATGTTCACCGTCAAACACTCTGCTGTAAGCATCTTCGCTGCCTAGTTCTCTGCCACGCATAAAGTAAGCCATGTGTGGGTTTAGTTGTGAGAAGTCGTACTCACATGTGCGCTTGCTATCTATTGTGATGAACTTGCGGTACTCGCTTGGCACATTATGCCACCACGCACGGTAAAACCTGCCACCTTGATCAAATCGTCCATTGGAGAAGATACGAGTGAGGATGCGTTGGGTGAAATCTATGGGCTGCTTATCCTCATCAAGTAATAGCCTCTCTTGGAGAGCAGTGTAATCCTCATCCTTGATCCTGAGATCAGGCCAATGTTTGGCAAGGCAGCTGTTGATCGTAAGTAGGTTATCACGCATCTCATTAGTGGTTGCGTCATCCTCATAGTCAATGACAGTGCGCACACCATCAACGTTGTCACGAAGGACTATGCACTCAGCATCTAAGTCAGGCTTGATATCTGTAAATGGATTGCCTTCAACATCCTGAAGCATTTCCAGCAATCTATCTCTTGCTCTGTATTTGGTGATATCGCCAACACCGGTATCCCGATCAAAGAAACCATTTCTTGTGACCTCAATCATTCCCAACGTAATCATGCCATCAAAGGCGGCCATCGTTTGTTTGAACGTGAGGTTGGGATCACGGTAGCGTGGTGTGATGGAGTACCAATTAGATCGCCTGTGTACTCCACACTCATGCTCTGTGCTAATCGCACCAGCCTTCCACAGGTCTTTAAGGATCGTTCCAATCGCATTTTCAAAATTGTGTTGGGCATCTGCTGAACGTTTACGTGATCTGCTCTCTTTAGATGAGATTTCAGATGCGATGGATTGAGTGAGGTCATGCAGTGCTTCCATGCCCACATCATACCTTGAAACAGCCATATTCTAAACATCATCAGAACTGCACACTAATCAGCCGACAGAATGGAGAAGCAGATGTTTCTTGCAATGGTAATGGTTTGCTCATTGGTCAGAGAAGGTGACTGTATGAAGTTCACTGATACTCGTGGGCTACATCTCACGAGAGAAAAATGTATGGCACGGATAGAGGAAATGATTGAAGGGGTTAACCCTACATTACCGGAAGAAGCCAAGCAGTTTTATTTTAAGTGCGCTGATGATGTCGGTATTAAGGTTTAGGCAATTTCCTTGAAGACCAATAACCAAAAAACCCCTTGTTTAAGACTCATACAGCCTCACCAGCGTGGTCAGAGGTATCGGTGATTCAAGACAATGCCAGAGGACGCCAGTGAGCCTTACAGAGTCATACACGGCATTTCTGTGATGCATTGTTTCCTGTGATGTTGGAAACTCATGGATGTGGGTATTTGGGTAACAAAATTGGTTAACAAGTTTGTAATACGAAAAGGTTAATAGTAAGAAAAAGCTACTAACCGCTACTGACCCTTGATTAATCCGCTTTAACGTAGGAGACCTCAGTTTGTCCAAAGCCATTATAACTAGCTATACCCTGCTTGATTTTATGTCAGAGGCTGACATGAATGGTTTTTTCTCTTTTGTTGAAGGTAATATGGAACAACATGCCGCCAACCTCAGAGCAAATGGTATGACAAAGTTTTACATCTCTAGGGTTTTTAACAAAGGTGATAAATTTACCATCGGAAATTGGCTAGAGTATGAAAATCAGGAAGCATTTGTGGCATGCGATAAGATATGGCAAGAGTTTTTGAAAGCCGCTTCAAGCAATTTTGATTTTATAACTAAAATCGTACCGTATCGTGGAATTGTACAATATGATTTTAGCTAAAGACTTGAGTAAGTTTTCTTTAGGTTGCATGAAAGAAACGACCCCATCCATTGCACTACCCAACAATATACTGCCCACACACCCACCCTCACAGTGCATGACAGTTTCATCGTGCCATTCGGTGAAGAGGACAGACTCAATCAATTGATTAAAGAGGCGTTTGAGCAAGTGACATACAAGGTTGGTATCAAGGTTAAGTTCAATGAGAATCTAACCAAGCAGCAGCTATAGGTTCATGGGGCACAGGAAACATTTCTGTAAATCTTGAAAATTGGTTGCATATTTTGGATACTCCTTTTGCTTTTGTTTTAAACGGGCGTCGTAAAGGTATGTTTTTGGAGTTTTGAATGTTGAGGATGTTTGTATCTTTTATCGTGTCTTTCTTACTAATTGTGCCAAATGCAAAAGCAAAAGATTGGAGTAAGCCTGATGGTGGTGTGTCCACCAAAATGTCCAAAGAAATGACGATAAACTTTGATAACTTTGTTTTCAGGAAAGAGTTCAAAAAGAACATGGTTTTAACCGAACGAAATGTTCCCATCAGGCAAGGTCTCATTGAATTCTCCGAAAATTACTTCGGTGAAAAGGGTGTGAAGTTTAACCTCTCTTATTCCGACATTGGTGACCAGATGGACTGGTCAAGGGGTGGCACTGCAGGTTTTGCTCAGCGTTTCCAATTAGGGGAACCACTTAAAAAAACTTCAAAAAAAGGAACCGATAAGTGGTATCGGATTCAAATCAATTATCCGATGCATCAGCCAGTCACAAAACACACATTGACACTTTTTGACTTCAAAATGATACATGGAAAGACAGAGAGGGATTTGGGTCCTGCTTTCAACATAAACAACAACAATTTCTTGTTTATGCTTCCGCACCAAGTTGCCTTTTCAAAGACAAATGAAACCGGTGCCAAGTCATTTGAATCGGACACATATGCACTTGGGCTGGACTACAAATATGATGAATTGGTTGGCAAATGGCTTTTTATAGTTATGAACGCCAAATGGGATAAAGATGGCCACTTCCATATGTGGATTAATGGCAAGCTGAGGGTGAGTTATTACGGAGATATGTCGAGAGGCTCTGACAGGGTACGATTTAAATTTGGACCATACAGACACCACATGTCACACGCTACTGAACAGGGTGAGAGTATTCCCGATATAAATGTTTATTATTCAAGTCTAAGTAAAACGAATAAATGCAAAGATTTATGGAATGGTTGCGAAGAGTTGACATCTCAGCTAACTGGTTATTCACAAGCTTTTGGATTGAAAGATGCTTCTATGTGTACAGCGGGTGATTGTAGGCCCTTAAATCCTATGAATCCTTTCCAATAGTTATCATCTGACTACCATTAAACACAATTAAATTGGTTACCTAATCCCCAACCCCAATCTGTGGTACAGCACATGTATAATACCTACGTGGTTGAGTATGGTTCCTTCCTACCCATGTTGTAGATGCATGTATCTGTAGTAGGTCCTTTCCA
>CACNSW010000006.1 GCA_902623185.1 uncultured SAR116 cluster alpha proteobacterium | reverse complement strand
CACTGCGATCGGTGGCAGTGATCCAGTGCTTGATGCCCATGGTAATCAACTACGCCGTTTTTCCGGCTGGACGGGCTATGTGTCCGCAACGTCAATCTATCCAGACACGCCACAGGGCTTTTGCTATGAGGACACCCCGCCGGCGCCAGCGACAGCACGTGGACACGCTCGGTTGGCGGCGGAAAGCCGCTGGCTCGATTTGCAGGGAGCGGAAATTTTCCGTGCCGCTGGGATTTATGGCCCCGGACGTAGTGCCTTTGATGGGCTGCGTGCCGGCACAGCACGGATCATAGAAAGCGAGGGACAGGTTTTTAACAGGATTCACGTTGACGACATCTGCCGGGTAATCGCGACTGCAATAATGCAGCCAAGACGTTGCCGTATCGTAAACCTGGCTGATGGGAAACCAGCCTCGCAAGGGGATGTTATCCGGTGTGCGGCACGGATGTTGGGCCTCACACCACCGGAACCACAAACCCTCGAGGAGGCAAATCTTTCAGAGATGGCCCGCAGTTTTTATGTGTCTCGCCGACGTGTTGGTTCACGCGTGATCAAGCCTGAACTAGGTCTGGATCTGCTGTATCCCGATTATAAAAGTGGCCTTGCGGCAATCCTCACTGCAGAAAGTATTTGAGCATCAGCTAATGACTATTTCAATTTTATCCATTGCATAATTCAATCCAATTGCTAATAGTGACAGCAGCTTAAGTGGCGAGGCAAAGCCGGGAGTGCTAAATCGCTCCAGCCTGTCTGCAACTAAATCTAACATGGCCTGAATAGCCAGCTTAAGGAGTTTTCGGGGGTCAAATTCTGCTTGTTCTCTTTGGCTACCTTGCCAAACACACTAAGCATCGAAAGCCGGAATTCTCTGTCAATGTTCGACTTGCGAACATCTCGGTTAATACCCAGCTCAATCTCCAAAAGGGCCACGCCTAAGGACTTCTGCATATCTTTGCTATGAGCTTTGCGACATCCCGCAGTTCCTTCTGTAAGCTAGATGAGCCATAGATAGCAATGTGGCAAATGAGAAGCCGACAGTTAATTTGCTTGGCCAAATACCTCACCGGAATACCAACATAAGTCTTTCAGGCGAATTTATAGACGCCATAACTAGTTACCCTTGCAATGGCCAGTGCATCGACATCAGTCTACTGTGGCCTTAAAACTTGTCTCAAGTGAGCCACTCATCATAATTGAGTTGAATCATATTGACTGATCGTCCTGTAGAGCGCCTGGCTGTTGCAATAATCTTGATACATATAAATAGATATACGTGGACTCATTTCATCCAGCACTTTGACCATCGCCCGAAACATAATGTCACCCGCATATTTGGGGTACCCCGGCTTGCCTGAAAGATCACCATTGCATCGATACCATCAACAGCTTGGAAAATGGCGAGGTCATGTTGTATGTTGTTGACGTTGAAAGCTGGACCGCGTTAGACGCGCTCACCAGCATCGTCCAGCAGTTGGCGCAGAAAATTAAAATTAGGTTTTTTTTGTGTATAAGTGGATCTGATTATGAATGATGCCTGACCACTTCATCAATTTCGTTGCCAGAGCCAAATAAAAATGGCACACGCTGATGAAGTTGGTCTGGAACAATGTCCATTATCGCACATGTTCCATTTGTAGCGCTGCCACCAGCCTGTTCGACAAGAAAGGCGACAGGCGCAGCTTCATAGACTAGCCGCAGACGACCCTCATTGTAGCCGGGACGCCGATCACCAGGATAGAGAAACACACCACCACGCCGAAAAATCCGCCAGCTATCAGCGACCAAAGAGCCGGCCCAGCGCATGTTGAAATCTCGTGCGCGCGGCCCAGCCGCGCCAGCGACGCAATCAGCAACATAGGCAGCGGCCGGCGCGTGCCAAAACCGGGCGTTGGCTGCATTAATCGCAAATTCTGAAGTCTTTAAGGGAATAGTTACGACCCAGTTCAGTAGATGAAACACCCCGGAGGAGTCCATTTGGAACGCGTGAACACCCTTCCCCATAGTTAGCAGCAGGGTAGTTTGCGGGCCATAAACGAAAAAGCCCGAGGCAAGCTGATTGCGGCCGGACTGGAGCGGGCCAGCAGCCGCGGGCAGCACGGAGAAAATAGTACCAATGGAAAGATTGGTGTCTATGTTCGATGATCCATCAAGTGGATCACAGGCAACAATCACCATCCCATCATCATTTATCGGCACGGGCACTGCACGTTCTTCAGATAAATAGGTAGCCACACTGGCAGATGAGAGTCCAGCCGCGACAATCTCGTCACAGATTAAATCCAATGCCTTCTGCGTGTCGCCATCAGCATTTGTATCACCCTGGGCGGCGGCAAAGTTCAATGAGGCGGCAGGCTCACGGATCATAGAAGAAATACGCGCGGCAGCCGCTGCAAGTGCGAGAATCGAATCGCCTGCTGCCAATTGCAACGCCGTCTTGAAAGATTGGTCAGAAATAAAGCTGCTGAGGTCAGTCATTTTTTGCCGCCATATTGCAGTCATTTTAGTCGCGGTAGAAAAAACGCCCGGTGACACACCGGGCGTAGTTGTACATTCACTCTAACCCGGGAAGACTATTCGCGATTTCCAAATAATTGCAGGATAAACAGGAACATATTAATGAAATCAAGATAAAGGCGCAATGCACCAAAAATCGATTTTTTAGCTGCCACCTCGTTGCTATCCCCAGCTCGATACATGTTTTTGATGTCCTGTGTATCATATGCAGTCAGGCCAGCGAAAATCAGCACACCGCCAACTGAAATCATGAAATGCATGGCTGTTGACGCCATGAAAATGTTAACCACGCTGGCAATTATCAAGCCGAACAACCCGATCATTAGGAAAGAGCCGAGCGCCGATAAACTACGTTTGGTCGTATACCCATATAGACTGAGCGCGGCAAAGGCTCCTGCAGTCACAAAAAATGCGCGTGCAACACTAGGCATGCTGAAGGTCAACAAGATTGACGATAGCGACAACCCCATTAAGGCACTGTATACGTAAAACATAGTGCGCGCCTTCGACGCCGACATGGCGTTCATACGAGCCGACAGCCAGAAGACCATTCCCAGTGGCGCCAGCATAACCACCCATTTCAATGGTGATGCATAAATCAGTTGGCCGAGTGATGTAAGGTAGAGTCCACCATCCGGACCCGTCACCGTAGTCAGCATCTTGGTGCCAAATGCGAACAACCCGCTGAACAAAAGCGCGATTGTCATGTGATTGTAGACGCCGAGCATGTAAGAGCGGAGGCCAACGTCGACTTGCGACGCGTCTACGGCTGCCGAGTTCATAAAACGATTATCTGCCATTCTGTAACTCCCAAATAGCTGATTGACTCACTTAAATGTAGTGCCTGTCATAGATTTGTTCAAGTCTCATTGACATAGCCGTACCCAATTTTGCCGCGACAAAAAGATCTACCCCACAACACTTTTTTTTTGGCATGTCTGCCGTTCTGAAGCAGATTTCAATTGGCCACACGCTGCCATTATATCTTGACCCCTCGGAGTGCGAACTGGCGAGGCGTAGCCTGCTTTTAACACCTTGCGGGCAAAAGCCTCAATGCGCTCGGGACTGGAACATTTATAGGGGCTGGTTGGCCATGGGTTAAATGGAATAAGATTGAGTTTGGACGGTATGCCCCTGATCAGGGCCAAAAGCTGTCGGCAATCCTCATCGCTGTCATTTATCCCATCCAGCATCACATATTCCCACGTGATCCGCCGCGCATTAGACAAGCCTGGATAGTGCCGGCAGGCATTAATCAATTCGGCAAGCGGGTATTTGCGGTTAATTGGTACCAACTCATCGCGCAACTCATCACGCACAGCATGCAACGAAATTGCCAGATTGACGCCCAACTCCTCACCGGCGCGCTTGATCGCGGGTACCACACCAGACGTTGAGAGAGTAATCCGACGTTTTGAGATACCAACACCCTCTCCACTCATGATGATGCGCATCGCCGCAGCGACATTATCATAATTGAACAGCGGTTCACCCATTCCCATCAGAACAATATTAGTCAGGCGGCGATTTGGCTTTCCAGCCGGCCAGTCTCCCAGTTCGTCCATCGCTAGCATCACCTGACCACAGATTTCAGCCGAGCTAAGATTACGAACTAGCTTCTGCGTACCAGTGTGGCAAAAGCTGCAAGTGAGCGTACAGCCGATCTGTGAGGAGATGCACAACGTACCCCGCTCTTTGTCAGGGATGTATACAGTCTCGGCCTCATTCCCGTCAGCAAAACGCAACAACCATTTAATGGTGCCGTCACTCGATTGGAGCCGCCGTGTGACCAAGGGCCGGTCAGCATGAAAAATCTTTGAAAAACGGACGCGAATAGACCTACCTAGATCGCTCATTTCGTCAAAATTGGTCAAGCCATGCCGCCAAACCCAGCGCCAAAGTTGGCGGGCACGGAATTTTGGAAGTCCAGAGGCGACTATCTGCGCTTGAAGATCTTCGAAGGAGAGCCCAAGCAAACTCTGCTTCACCGACGCATTCTCTTTGTAAGAGGTATTCGGCCTGGACTTGTCGAGAAGCTGAGCAGTCATTGATTTGCTTTCATTGCGACTTAAAACGCGCCGTTTCTATGCCCACACTTGGCTAAAATAGTCTCTAGCAGTCTAATTACAGGTCTTATCGATCAAATTTTTGGTCTTGGTAAAGCCAGCAAGCGAATAAGTGTCAGTAGTTTTTGTTCCTCGACTAGAGATGCCAACGACCTTCATCTTACTACCCCGCTTCATAGCCTTGATCATCGCGATGTCATCCTCTTCGCTCTCTGCGTAGGACCGACCCTCGAGGGTGAAAAGGGTAAAGGTGCGCTTATCTATCGTCACTTTTACATCTGTTTGTTGCTTGTGTTTGTAGCCAGCTAGAAACTGCACTACATTGCGTTCTTCAGGAACCGGCCCATGCGAGACGTAGACGCGCGTTTCACCGCGGTTTGCGGGGTCATATTTGCCAACACTCTTAGTTGGCACGCTGCTGATAAAGCAGGTCCGCGTGCCATCCTCGTCAACGCGGTAAGCCGCCCAGTCCTTTTCAACCATCATTTGAACCGGTTGAACCGCTGCGAGCACCGCGGCCCCAAAAACAAAAAGTCCAAAAGCCAATGTCACTAAAAAGGTCGGTCTTTTCATTAAGCGCATCATTCCTGACAAAACCTTAGCTGTTATCCTCAAAATCAATAAAAGTAGCAAGTGCTGCACCGCTAACATCAGTTAT
Source organism: uncultured SAR116 cluster alpha proteobacterium (assembly GCA_902623185.1). Lineage (GTDB taxonomy): Bacteria > Pseudomonadota > Alphaproteobacteria > Puniceispirillales > Puniceispirillaceae > MED-G116. The sequence goes on along the minus strand of CACNSW010000006.1, from coordinate 56,065 downwards.
TTTGGCCACCTTTTTGTCCATCTTATGGCAACGATATGCCGCAAGGGGGCTGTGGTGCCAAGCTTCGAAAGATCTGCGGAAGTTATAGGCCAGCGCGTCAAAGAATTCAAAGGATTTTGCAGCCGGCTTTCAGTTATTCGACACCATCGCCAGCAATGTCTCTACCGCTGGCCGGATGCGTCTGACAATTTCATCAACACCTGCCCGGTTGGGGTGAATGCCATCTTGCTGATTGAATTCTGGAACGAGAGCCACACCATCCAAAAAGAAAGGATAGAAAATCACATCATTGCGCGCGCCAAGCTGAGTAAAGATGGCATCAAATTCTCCCGCATAATCCACACCCAGATTTCTTGGTGACCGCATGCCGGCCAACATCACCGCGATGTTCTTGCTAATTACACGGTCAATGATTGCAGTCAGATTAGCCTTTGTTGTGGCAGGTTCGAGGCCACGCAATAGGTCATTACCACCAAGCACTATAATTAGGGCATCTGGATTTTCAGCAAGTGACCAGTCAAGTCTTGCCAAACCGCCCGCCGTCGTGTCACCGGAAACGCCCGCGTGAAGCACCTCAACATCATGACCTGCGACGACTAATTCCATTTGCAGAATATCAGGAAAAGCTTGGCCCTGCGGCAGACCATGACCTGCGACAAGTGAGTCACCTAGCACCATTAAGCGCAGTCTACTGTCGCAATCTGCGGTAGCTGAAAAGCAGAACAAAGACATTACCGTAGCGAACAACGGGGTAAGCGCCCGCTGCCGGATTAGCCCCATGACGCAAAGCGACGCTTGCATCACTGATAAAAAAACACCAAACAACTGATTGATCCCCCCTAATTTACGCCCATATTCCGGTACTATACCCGTGTCTCCAACTCCAGCCCTTACATAACAACCGCTCCCGTGCCATTTGAGATGTGGGAACAACAATGAGCATATTCCAGAATAAACCATGGTTTCGCCAGAACAAACAGCTAGATTAGAGACCCCTGAGATGCCAAACCCTCCACAGACCCTTCCCGCGTCACCGTCTATCATCACGCTTGAAAACGCCAAGCTGTCGCTAAAAAGCGCAGATGGCATGATCAATATTCTCAAGGGCATCACACTCGACATCTCCGCCAGAGAGAGTATTGGCATCCTTGGGCCTAGCGGCGCTGGCAAGACAAGTCTTTTGATGGTTATGTCCGGACTGGAGAACTTAAGCAGTGGTAAAATCAAGCTTGGCAATCAGGACATAACGGCGATGAGTGAGGATTCGCTGGCGGCGCTGCGCCGCGACAAAATTGGCATCGTATTTCAGGCTTTTCGACTAATTCCGTCGATGACTGCACTCCAGAATGTCTCAGTGCCGCTGGAACTTGCCGGCAATCGCGAGGCCGAAAAAATCGCGCAAGGTGCGCTCGAATCAGTTGGGCTTGATCACCGACTGGCACATTTACCAGAACAACTCTCCGGAGGGGAACAGCAGCGCGTCGCCATCGCCAGAGCCATTGCGCCACGTCCACAGATTCTTCTTGCTGATGAGCCAACCGGCAATCTTGACAGCGCCACAAGCGAAATTGTAATCGATACTTTATTTGCTGCTGCGGAAGGCGCCGATGCCGCGCTGATACTGGTCACGCATGATGCCCGCCTCGCGGACCGATGTTCACGTGTTCTGCACATAGAGGATGGCCTGCTGGTCCATGACAGCGGCGAAAATATGTCATGAGTCAGCAAACTGACCAACAGGCTACGATAGGGCGAAGCGACTGGCTACTAGCATGGCGTTTTGCCCGCCGCGAGGTACGCGGCAGCGTTCAGAGGTTTCGCGTTTTCCTCATGGCTCTGCTTCTTGGTGTTGCTGCAATCGGTGCCGTTGGCTCGGTGGCTGAAGCAATGCGTGATGGCATTGCCAACAATGCACGGGTGCTACTGGGCGGCGATATCGAATTGCAGAGCAGGCACGTTGCCCCCAACGCCACGATTCTTGAAGCGGCCACAAGCTACGGTAAATTGTCCAACACGGTTCAGATGCGTGCCATGCTGCAGACCAATAATGATCGCAAGCTGGTCGAGCTGAAGTCCGTTGATCAACATTGGCCTCTCGTTGGTGCAGCCGAACTAGATGCACTGAATGGCGGTGACCTGAGTCTTGAGGCTGCGCTTGCAAATAATGGCATGGTTGCGGACGCGCAATTGCTGCGCATGCTGGAATTATCGCCCGGCGACATGGTTCAGCTGGGCGAGGCAACCGTCCGTGTCTCTGCAGCGTTGCTCTATGAGCCAGATAGGTCTGTCAGCTTCATTAGCTTCGGTCCACGCGTGCTGATCTCCACCAAAACGCTGCTGGCGACGAAACTGGCCCAACCTGGCGCTTTTATTACCTACAAATCGCGGCTGCTTCTGGACAACGCCACAAACGCTAAACAAGCCGTCAAGGAGCTGGAAACGGTCACCGCCGGCACTAATGTTAGGGTTCGCGATGTGGACGATGCCGCGCCCGGCTTCGAAGTGTTTATCGACAGAGTTGAGGTGTTTCTGGTTCTTGTCGGGCTGACAGCGCTGCTGATTGGTGGCCTTGGCATTGCGGGTGCGGTGCGGGCATGGCTTGCCAGCCGAATGCCGGTGATCGCCACATTAAAATGTCTTGGTGCACCAGCGCGGCTAATTTTCCGGGTCTATCTGCTACAGGTGATGCTAGTTGCTAGCCTAGGCGTCTGTCTTGGTTTGGTTTTAGCCACATTGGCGCCTGCGATGGCGCTAGATATTCTTAGCCGTTATGTCACGGTGCCTCTGACACTGTCGGTCTATCCGGTGCCGCTCGCCATTGCCGCCAGTTTTGGCATTGTCACTTCATTTCTGTTTGCACTCTGGCCATTGGCGAAGGCTGAAGAGGTTCGCGCCGCGCATTTGTTCCGCGGCCTCGTCGAGATGCCACGGGGGCGGCCAAAGACAATCTATCTAGTAATGACGGGTTTAGCGCTTGTTGCACTAGCGTTGCTGGCATTCATGGCAACACGCAATATTGATTTGACTCTCAGTTTTGTTGGCGGCTCCATTGCGGCACTGGCGTTATTGACCGGGCTTGGAGAAATTCTGATACGAGTAATGCGGCAAATACCATCGCCACGCTATGTACCGGCGCAACTGGCGCTGTCAGCAATTACCCGGCCCGGATCGCCGGTGCGCGCGGTGATTATCGCATTCGGTCTTGGTCTTTCGGTGATGGTTGCGGTGACGCTCTCGCAAGCCAATCTAAGTCGCCAGATCGACGTTCGCATCGCTGAGGAGGCGCCAGCATGGTTCTTCATCGACATCCAACCAAAGCAGCTTGAAGAGTTTCTACAAATCGTCGGCAACACCACTGGCGTTACTAGAGTCACTCAAACCCCGATGTTGCGCGGACGTGTCACTGCAATCGGTGGCAGACCGGCCAGCGATTTTGCTCCACAGAACGGCGCGGCATGGGTTTTGCGGGGCGACAGGGCGCTGACCTGGGCTGCCGCACCACCAGCAGACGCCGAAATCATAGCTGGCAAATGGTGGCCAATCGATTATCGAGGTGTTCCCCTTGTTTCAATGTCGGATGAGGAAGCGCGCGAGCTTGGTGTGTGGGTTGGTGACAGCGTCGCCCTCAATGTGCTAGGTCGCAAATTTGAAGCCACAATCGCCAACATAAGGCATGTTGAGTGGGAGAGTTTTTCTCTAAATTTTGTTTTCATTTTATCGCCCGGCATGCTGGAAGGGGCTCCACACAGCTGGATGGCGACAACACATGTCAGCGACGATCTCACCGCAGACCGTGTTGAGGCTAAGGTAACAGACAGATTTTCTAACATCTCAGCAATCTCAGTGCGTGAGGCAGTGGCCGCTGCACAGCGCATAATTGGTCTACTTGGCAGAGCCGTCCAGCTGACAGCTCTAATAACACTTGTTGCTGGCATCGCCGTTCTAGCGGGTACTGTTGCTAGCACTGAAGCACAGAGATTGGCGGACTCTGTCATTCTCAAGGTACTGGGGGCCACCCGAGTCTCGATCATCATCGCATGGTTCTTTGAATATGCAATGCTTGGAGTGTTGACCGCTTTTGCCGCGATACTAATTGGCTCACTCGCTAGCTGGGCATTAATTACACAGTTTTTGCAGGCTGAGTTCGTATTTTATGGCAAACTGGTGCTGACTACTAGCTTTGCTGGTGCTGGGGCTACAACTTTGTTAGGGCTTGTCGGGGCGACCCGAACAATGGGCCGAAAACTCGCCCCTCTACTACGCGAAGTTTAACGCGTTAAAGAAAAATTGGACTGTTGCGTGATATATAGCCAAAAATTCACAAAGAATAATTAAGTTTCCTTTTAGTGAAGCAGTTTATGTTGGGGTGCGCAGTTTGCTTCTATTTTTTCAAGTAAGAATCTAAACTGTCGTCCATGGCTTCAGTCCAACAGGTATGGTACGTCGGTGCGAGTTTTTTTGTGATTGCTGACTCAAAGCAGTTGTCTCGAAAGGTCATTATACCCTTTTTCTTATGTCCTATGTACTCGATGAATGCTCTATTGGTTGCGTTAACGTCAAATCTAGGGCAATCAGTCTCATTTATCAGCTCAGATATGTACGCACCCTGGTAACATACACCGGCTTGCCCATCCACAAGCCTTTCCTCGGCTTTTTGCCGGGTAACAATGTCCAAAACTCTTGACCCCTCATCAGGAACCACAATTTTGCCTAAGATTATGTCTCGTACATACCAAGCTTGCGCATCAAACATGTTGAATGTGTACCACTGATCTTGCATACCAAGGTAGAACATCGCCGAATTTGGATTAAAAACCACACCTTTATATAATTCTGAGGTCGCCAAGCGGTTCTCTGTCTTGAGACGCAAGTCATCAGGCAAAAAACTGAAATGGTGTTTGTAACCAGTGCACAAAATGATCGCATCAATTTTCTTCGAATAGCCGTTCTTGAAATAAGCTTTGTCATTTTTAACGCAGAGTAAAGAAGGAAATTCACTGAAATCCGGTGGCCAGTTATAACCGGTGGGTTTAGTTCGATAGGCGATAGTTACCGATTTACTTCCATACTTCGAACACTGCGACCCAATATCCTCAGCTGAATAGCTACTACCAATAATTAAAATGTCTTGGCCTGAAAATTCACGCGCATCTCGGAAATCATGGGCATGAAGAATGCGACCACTAAAATTTTCAAAGCCATCGTAATATGGAACATTTGGCGTCGAGAAATGTCCGGAGGCAATAATGATGTGATCGTAGTCCTCAATAACTTCCCTGTCTTTGAGACAATCTCTTGCGGTAACGGTAAACTTCGCTTTAACAACATCATATCTCACATCACGCACGTTGCTGTTAAATCGTATATATCTCCCAATGCCAGCTTTTTCAGCGCGTCCACTTATGTAGTCTAAGAGAACAGGGCGTGGCGGATAGCTTGGAATAGGCTTTTTGAAATGTTGTTCAAAGGTGTAATCGGCGAATTCAAGCGCCTCTTTTGGACCATTCGACCATAAATGCTTATACATTGAACCGTGACAAGTATTGCCATGTTCATCAACACCAGTTCGCCACGTAAAATTCCACAACCCACCCCAAGTTGACTGTTTTTCATAACAAACAATTTGTGGAATTTTTATACCTTTGTTCGCGGCTGACTGAAAAGCATGTAATTGTGAGAGACCACTTGGCCCCGCCCCAACAATTGCAACTCTCTTCATAATGATTACCTCCACTATGTCTGGTTACATTGTATTAAGGCCTATTGCTCGTCTAGTTCTGAAATCGCTAAAGGACCAACAAATTAAACATCAGTAAATTTGCCAAATTTTTTCAAAACTCTATCAGAACTTAAAGCGGTTCCTGACAAACACCTGATTTTAATCCTAATCAATCACAACATTTCGAGAAGCCCATATTTCAGTAACGTACCAATCTAGCGCATCTTCTCACTATCGAGGGTCAGGTTGACAAAATGATCTCAGCAGAGTTTTGTAAGAGAAAACAGTACTAAACTGACATCGACTCTGCCTCCAATCACGACAACCGTGTCTGTGTTGATTTGCCCTTTTTTAATAATCATGTCTTCGCCAGCTCATTTAAACTTGACATAGTTGATGAATAAATCATGTTGATTTTATAATCGTACTAATCGGGTTATGTTGCTCAAACAAAAAGTCGATATCGTACTAAATTTTAAAAAAATATGAAACATAAGCCTTGAAGATCATTACAGATAAATCCAAATCTAATTTGTCGGGATTATATTATTTCGCACACGCAAAAAAGTTTGATCTGTTAAGCGTCTAGCACCTTTGTCTTTTGTCGTGTCATCATTCTTTTTCAGACAAAATGTCTTGGCGGCTATCGTCGTCATCTAGAGTGTTTAAGGAACACGCAATGAAAGTGACTGGTAAAAATTCTGGACGTTATTCAGCGCTACGCTTGGTTAAAGAAGCGCTAATTAACCACCGCGGTTGGAAACCAGCCTGGCGCAACCCTCAGCCAAAAAAAGAGTATGACATCGTTATTGTCGGCGGCGGCGGCCATGGTCTGGCAACGGCTCATTATCTGGCAAGCAAATTCAACATCACATCGGTAGCAGTAATTGAAAAGGGCTGGATTGGTGGTGGCAATGTCGGCCGCAACACGACGATCATCCGCTCAAACTATCTGCTTGACGGCAACGAGCCATTTTACGAATTCTCGCTTAAGCTTTGGGAGGGGTTGGAACAAGACGTCAACTACAATGCAATGGTCAGCCAGCGCGGCATTTTGAATTTGATCCACACCGATGCCCAGCGTGATGCCTATCGCCGTAGGGGCAATGCCATGATGCTAAACGGAGCGGATGCAGAGTTACTTAATGCTGAGCAGGTGCGCGCCGAATGCCCGTTCCTGAATTTTGATAACAACCGGTTTCCAATAAAGGGCGGCCTAGCCCAGCGGCGCGGTGGCACCGTCCGGCACGATGCAGTGGCCTGGGGTTATGCGCGCTCTGCCGACAGCTATGGTGTTGATATTATCCAGAATTGTGAAGTCACTGGCTTTCGTATCAGAAACGGCAAATGCAGCGGTGTCGAGACCTCCAAAGGCTTTATCAACGCAAAAAAGATCGGCGTTGCAGTCGCCGGCAATTCTGGCAAGGTGATGAGTATGGCGGGCATGCGGCTACCAATCGAAAGCCATGTATTGCAAGCTTTTGTTTCAGAAGGTCTGAAACCGATCATCCCAGGTGTGATTACGTTTGGCGCCGGCCATTTCTATGTTAGCCAGTCGGACAAGGGCGGCCTTGTATTTGGTGGCGACATCGACGGCTACAATTCCTACGCACAGCGCGGCAACCTGCCAGTCGTTGAGGATGTCTGCGAGGGGGGTATGGCTCTGATGCCAATGATCGGCCGGGCCCGGCTATTGCGGATGTGGGGCGGCATCATGGATATGAGCATGGACGGATCACCCATCATTGACAGGACCGACATCGGGGGACTTTATTTCAACGGTGGCTGGTGCTATGGCGGGTTTAAGGCGACACCTGGTTCAGGCTGGGTGTTCGCCCATCTGCTGGCAACCGACAAGCCGCACAGGACCGCAACAGCGCTGCGCTTCGATCGATTTCAGCGCGGTTACATGATCGACGAAAAAGGTTCCGGCGCACAGCCAAACCTTCACTAGACCGGACAGGAGGTGCAGCAATGATTATTAATCATCCCCTTCTCGGTCCGCGTGACAGCGCGGAATTCACCTATCTTGGCGACGCTAGTCTGATTGACCGTCCTGATTGGCAGGACAAAAGGGCTGCCAGCAAGTTCTATGAGTATCAGTATCTGCGGGACAATCCGGCAGGTCAACATCAGGAACTCTGGTACCACGAGGCTGGTGACCGAAGCTGGCTTGTTGTTACCCGTAACACGGTAACGCATGAAATCACCAAAGTCGAACTCGCACGTGATGTCGCAAAAGCCCGGGGGCGCAGCAAATGAGTGGTGCAATGATTAGCGGATATCGCATTGATGGCGGCCTTATCGACAGATCAATCAAGTTTAGCTTCCACTTTGATGGCAAATCTCTCGAGGGCCATGCTGGCGATACGCTTGCCTCAGCGCTGATGTCAAATGGTGTGCGCCTCATTGGCAGGTCTTTCAAATATCACCGTCCCCGCGGAATACTGAGCGCTGGTGCCGAGGAACCAAATGCGATTGTTGCGCTTCGTGAGGGCGCATTCACCGAGCCGAACACGCGGGCAACGACAGCCGAGCTGTTTGACGGGCTTGTCGCCAAAAGCCAGAACCGGTGGCCATCTCTCAGTTTTGATGTGATGGCGGTGAATGACGTGATGTCGGATTTTCTGACAGCAGGTTTCTATTACAAAACTTTCATGTGGCCAGCAAAATTTTGGGAAAAGATCTATGAGCCGATCATTCGCCATGCAGCTGGCCTTGGCGCGCTGTCTGGGATGTCTGACCCTGACTGTTATGACAAGGGCTTCCTGCATTGTGATCTGCTGATCATCGGTGCCGGGCCCACAGGGCTTGCCGCAGCGATTACCGCCGGCAGATCAAGTGCGCGGGTGATCATTGCTGATGAGGATTTCCTCCCAGGTGGGCGATTGAATTCCGAGACTATCGCGGTTGGCGATGCCGCTGGCGCAACATGGGCTGCTCAGATGGCTAGTGAGCTAGCGAGCATGCCCAACGTGCGGCTGATGACCCGCACCACCGTCATTGGTGCATTCGACCATGGCATCTATGGCGCCGTTGAGCGGGTGACCGATCACTTGGAGGCAGCGCCTGAAGGCAAGGCGCGGCAGGTGCTGTGGCGGATTTACTCTAAGCGGGCCATTCTTGCGGCCGGATCGATCGAACGACCAATCGCTTTTGCGAATAATGATCGGCCAGGAATTATGCAAGCCGGTGCCGTTCGTGCCTACGCGAATAGATGGGCCGTTGCCGCCGCATCGGACGTGGCAGTCTTTACCAATAATGATGATGGCCATCGGACAGCAAGCGACCTTGCCGCCAAGGGTGTGAAAGTTGCCGCCATCATCGATATCCGTGCTGATGCGCCCGAGCATCCCGATGCCGAGGTCTTTGCCGGTGCCTGCGTCACTGACAGCCGTGGACGGCTCGGCCTGTCAAAGGTCAAAGTCAGGTTTGCAGATGGCAGCCAGCGCTGGATCAAATGCGGGGCGCTTGGCGTTTCGGGTGGCTGGAACCCAAATGTGCATCTCACCTGTCACCAACGTGGCCGCCCTGTCTGGGATGAAGCCATTGCGGCCTTCGTTCCGGGTGCAGTCGGGCCAGCTGGGTTGATCAGCGCCGGCGCAGCGTCAGGCATGTTTAGCACAACAACGGCTTTGACCAGTGGCGCTGCAGCGGCTGTTAACACCCTTGGCGAAATCGGAATCAAGGTCAAAGCCATGGCCCTGCCGGCAACCGAGGACGCGCTAGTCAAAATCAACCCATTCTGGCATGTCAACGGCAAAGGCCGCGCCTGGCTTGACCAGCAGAATGATGTCACAGTGAAGGATGTGAAGCTTGCGCATAAGGAAAATTTTAAGTCGGTTGAACATCTGAAGCGTTACACAACTCTTGGCATGGCAACCGATCAGGGCAAAACCTCAAATATCTCCGGTCTTGCAATCATGGCCGAGATTACTGGCAAGTCAATTCCCGAAATCGGTACCACCATCTATCGCCCACCCTACACACCAACAGCAATCGGTGTTTTTGGTGGCCGTTCACGTGACCAGAATTTCCGCCCTGTACGCCTTACGCCATCCCATAAATGGGCAAACGAGCAGGGCGCGGTTTTTGTCGAAGTTGGTATGTGGATGCGAGCACAATGGTTTCCGCAGGCCGGCGAAACCGACTGGCGTCAATCCGTTGACCGCGAAGTGCTGGCAACACGTCGTTCGGTTGGTGTTTGTGATGTAACCACCCTTGGTAAAATTGATGTGCAAGGTACAGACGCGATAGCTTTATTGAACCGTATTTATTGCAATGATTTCTCTAAACTGCCAGTTGGCAAAACACGCTATGGCCTCATACTCCGCGAGGATGGCATGGTAATGGATGATGGTACATCAGCTCGCCTTGGTGAAACGCATTTTGTGATGACCACGACCACAGCGAATGCCGTTGGCGTTTTCCGCCACATGGAGTTTGCCCGCCAGTGTTTGTGGCCCGATCTTGATGTCCAGATCATCTCAACGACTGAAGCTTGGGCGCAGTTTGCCGTCGCTGGGCCAAACTCACGTAAGGTGTTGGCAAAAATTGTCGATCCGGAATTTGACATTTCCAACGAAGGTTTTCCCTTCATGGCTTGTGGTAAAATCACAGTGTGTGACGGGTTGCGGGCGCGGCTGTTCCGCATTTCCTTTTCTGGAGAGCTAGCCTATGAAATCGCCGTACCGACGCGCTATGGCGATGCTCTGATCCGACGTCTGATGGAAGTGGGAGAAGAATTTGATATCACACCCTATGGCACTGAAGCGCTTGGGGTGATGCGCATAGAAAAGGGCCATGCCGCCGGTAACGAGCTAAATGGGACGACAACAGCTTTGAATCTTGGGCTTGGGCAGATGGTGTCCAAAACCAAGGACAGCATTGGCTCCATCCTGTCGAGCCGTGAAGGCCTGACGCAGAATGACGCGCTGATGCAAGTTGGTTTCAGGCCTGTTGATGCCAGTGATTCTATTGTTGCGGGTTCTCATTTGATAACCATTGGCGATCCAGCCAATGCCGCGCATGATCAGGGTTATATTACGTCAGCCGCATATTCACCAATTCTGGGCTCATTTATCGGTATCGGCTTTTTAAAGAATGGAGCGACACGCACGGGCGAAATCCTGCGTGCAACGAACCCTGTCGAGGGCGCTGAAATCATGGTTGAGGTGGTGAGCGCTCATTTTGTTGATCCACAAGGAGAGCGTCTTCGTGCATGATCTTGTTCCACTAACACCACTTGGTGGTGACAGCGCACAGAGTGAGACAATTAAGGGTGTCACCATCAGCGAAATGCCACATTTTGCCTATGCGTCAATGGCTATGCGTCAAGGCAGGAAAACCGGCTTCCAGCGCGCCGCCAAAAAGGCAACCGGCGTGACACCACCACCACCTGGCGAGAGTGCAAGCACAAAAACTGGCGAGAGCATGCTGACCGTTTTTTGGACAGGCGTTGAACAATGGATTATTGAGGCGTCCCACGCGGATTATGAAAACCTTGCCGCGCAACTGAGCAGAACCCTAAAGGAGAATGCATCCGTCACTGAACAAAATGACGGCTGGGCCAGATTTGATTTGCAAGGCAAAGACTGTGTCGCCGTTCTTGAACGGCTGAGTGCCGCAGACAGCGCTGCCATGCAGACTGGAGCAGTGACACGCACCCCAATAGAACACGTGAGCTGCTTTTTGATTTGCCGCGAACCATACCAGCATTTTAGTGTCATTTGCCCTCGTTCATTTGCTAAGCACCTATACCATTCGATTGTGATGACTGCTAAATCAGCGCTTTAGAGCAAGGATTACCGTGCACCCGTAATTTAATTGTTGAAAGTGCTTCGAGTCTTGCTAACTACTCGTATCCCTAGAGGTGAAGTCAGTTAAAAAAATAGTTAATAGCATGATTCGTTGACCAACCTCGAATTCTCGCTCTTTCAAAAGAAAGTAAAAACCTGATTATTCCAGCAATTATATTTTTTTATGGGACACTCCGAGCACCACAGATTAGATCATTTGTGTTCGAAGAAGACATAATCAAACTTGAAGTTTGTGACGCATCGATAATTGGATTTAAGCTGCGTAAAGTCTTTGAAGCAGCTTGTCGTTGATTAGCAATCGATCTAAATACGAAGCAACCAATCGCCTAGTTGCTAGCAAACAATTTAACAAAAAATGGTAAAAAATTGGACGCATTTGAGGGGTAAATTTGTAGGAGAGCATCTGTCGAGGTGAAAGTTAGCAATGATCCCAACTTGCGAAGGGTACAAGTGTAAGTGTATTTGCCAAAGGCCTCAGTTAATTTTAATGGAGGATGGGATTTTGAACATTGGTGCACGCGTCACATGACAATATTCTTGGCGTCCTTTTATGATAATTGTCCAGATAAAATTAACCTCTGAGCCTATGCAATAAGTGGTTTTGTTGCGCTAAAATGACCGGGACGATGTTCACCAGACTCTAAAACTACAATCATTTTCTCCCATACTTTAATTTGTCGTTGTGCCTCCTTGTGACCGAGTATTCCAACGATTTCTTTGTTAAGTTCGTTTTTCAGGCTGTTTAGCTCTTTAGTTGCTTTAGAGAGGTACCATTCTTGTCTGTCTTGCAAACAAACAGACACAAAGCCCACCTCATTAAGATCACGGTTGTAAGAACTTAACGAACTCATGTGAAAATCTAAGCCCTCAGCATCCAGATAGTCCTGCATATCCGCTGTCCTATAGCCTCTGTTCCAGGTCATCCAATCACCCGCAATCAAGTGACCCCCAGGTTTCAAAACTCGAAATAGCTGGGCAAAAATCCGCTTTTTATCTGACACGTGAATTAGAGCATCTTTAGTAAAAACGACATCAAAACTGCTATCTACAAACGGTAATTGGCCACGCTCTATTAATTTAAATTTTGCCACTTGTTCAAAAGACCTTTTAGCCGCTAAATACACCGCCCTTCTTATCACCGACGCCTCTATATCCACACCTATCAATTCGGAGACTGAATATTTTTCAGCAATGTGAAAAAGCGCGCCCCCACAACCACAACCAAAGTCGAGAATTTTTTTTTGGTTTAAATCAACCTCACCAATTATCAGTTCAACCTCGTTAGCCCCGCCCGGCGATAAATACCCTTCACCCCAAAGTGTCTCCAAAAAATTAATGTGAGTAACATCATAGTCTGTTTCTTCGTTTTGCAATTACATCCATCCTTGTTCCAACTTGACTTGAAGCTTTCTACCTAGGCCAAAACTAACTCATTTCAAAACCCCGAGAAACCTCGTAACCAGTGACAACGCTATCATAGCTTTCCTGCTCCCATTCTGCCGCTCTTACATAATGGTCGACAACCTCGTCGCCCATTGCATGCCGCAATATTTCTGAATTTTCCAACGAAATGATAGCTTGTCTGAGTGTCGTAGGTAATCTGTTTGAATCGCCAGCTTTATAGGCGTTACCGTCACACAATTCTGGCAACTTGCTCTTGTTCTCAATGCCATGTAACCCTGCTGCAATCTGAGCAGCCATTGCCAGGTAAGGGTTCAAATCAGCACCCCCTATACGATTTTCAATGCGAATACTACTACTATTTGGATCAACAAGCCTAAACCCAGCGGTTCTATTATCAATGGACCAATGTGACGTTGTCGGGGCGAAGGTATTTGTAACGAATCTCTTATAAGAATTGATATTGGGCGCCATGAAGAACATCAGGTCATTGGAACATTCAATTAGACCAGCTAAATAATGCTCCATTACCTTAGACATTCCATGAATTGCTTTTTCGTCAAAGAATGAAGGTGTTTTGTCAACAGATAATAATGATTGATGGATATGACATGACGAACCAGCAGCATCTGCATTCCACTTTGCAAGAAAGGTGACAGACTTTTCATTAAGAAACGCCATCTCCTTTATCCCGTTTTTGATAAAAACATGATTATCTGCAGTTTTCAAAGCATCATCGTACACTATGTTTATTTCGACCTGTCCAGCATTTGCTTCACCTTTTGTACTCTCTACTTTTATACCAGAGTCAAATAACCCGTTGCGAATTGTCCTTAAAAAACTCTCTTCTTTCGCAGTTTGAAAAATATTGTAGTCCTGATTATATCCACTCGTCGGAGTTATCATCTCGTACCGCGCCGACCTAGCCTGTTCATATGACTCTTTGAAAATAAAAAATTCCAATTCTGTAGCAAAATTAGAAATAAACCCAGCTTCGCTTAAACGTTCCAATTGTCGCTTTAACATGAACCTCGGCGAAAAAGTAACGGGTTTATGATCTTGATGATCCACCAAATCGCAAAATACAGACGCAGTCTTTTCAAACCATGATAATATCCTGAGTGTGGTTAAATCGGGTATCATAGAATAATCACCATATCCAGCATTCCAACTTGTAGAGTGAAAGCCTTCTACCGGGGTCATATCCAAATCAGTAGCAAGCAAGTAATTGCAGCAATGAGTTTCATTACAAGCACTTTCTATAAAATGTTTTGCATGAAATCGCTTGCCCATGAGCCTCCCTTGCATGTCTGGGATTGATACAACAACTGTGTCAATGGTCCCCTCTAAGACAAGCTTCTTTAACTCTGCTAACGTTAACATTTTTTTCTCTCCCAATTCACACCGGTTAAATTAAGTGCAAGAGATATTAAATGTATCAAATGCATCTAATATCATGGTCTAAAACAAGAAGATTCGAAAATAAGAATATATATTTTTGTTGCATAAGACACACTAGTTAAGAGCTTAAAAGTTAGAAAGGTGTGTTCACACATCGCAAATATTTGAGAGGTGAAGCAACCTTTATAGATCAGAACTACATTGCGGAAGTGGGCGCTTTCGGCTATACGATGCGCCATGAGTAAACTAACAAAAAATACTGACATTAAAAAGGTCGTCCTTGCCTATTCCGGCGGCCTAGACACTTCTGTCATTCTACGCTGGCTCCAGGATCACTATAGAACGGAAGTGGTGACTTTCACCGCCGATATCGGACAAGGTGAAGATATAGAGCTTGCACGAGCAAAAGCCGAAATGCTTGGTATCAAAGAAATATTTATTGAAGATTTGCGCGAGGAATTTGTCCGTGATTACGTTTTCCCAATGTTTCGTGCCAACCCGTTATATGAGGGCATGTATTTGCTTGGCACCTCAATTGCGCGGCCTCTAATTGCCAAGCGCCAAATCGAAATCGCGCGTTCTGTTGGGGCTGATGCCGTCTCACATGGCGCGACAGGCAAAGGCAATGATCAAGTACGCTTTGAGCTTGCCTATTATGCTAAGCAGCCCGACATCAAGGTCATTGCCCCTTGGCGGGAGTGGGACCTTAACTCGCGTACCAAGCTTATCAGCTATGCTGAAAAGAATCAGATCCCCATCCCGAAAGACAAGCGGGGAGAGGCTCCGTTTAGTGTTGACGCCAATCTTCTGCATATCTCAGCTGAGGGAAAAGTGCTGGAAGACCCTTGGGTAGCCCCAGAGGAGCATGTGTTCTCGCGTTCAGTTTCACCCGAGGCAGCACCGGACATTCCAACCGAGATTGAGATAACCTTCAAATCTGGTGACCCCGTAGCGATTGACGGCGTTGAAATGTCTCCAGCCACATTGCTAACTGAGTTGAATAGACTTGGTGGAAAAAACGGTATCGGCCGTTTAGATATTGTTGAAAACCGGTTTGTCGGCATGAAATCTCGCGGTATCTATGAAACGCCTGGAGGAACCGTTCTACTAACCGCACGTCGCGCCATGGAGTCGATCACACTCGATCGCGGGGCCGCGCATCAGAAAGACGAGTTGATGCCGCGTTATGCGGAACTAATTTATAACGGTTTCTGGTTCTCACCCGAACGTGAGATGCTACAGACTGCGATTGACAGTTGCCGCGGTGCCGTAAACGGCATTGTGCGGATCAAGCTTTACAAGGGAAATGTGATTGTCACTGGCAGAAAGTCACCAAACTCACTCTACAATTCCGATTTAGTGACGTTTGAGGAAAGCACTGTCGATTACGACCACAGTGATGCACATGGTTTCATAAGACTGAATGCACTGCGATTAAGGGTCAAGAAGGTGATAAACGACATAAACGGCTGCTAACGTTTGCAAACATCGCCAATGGTGCCATCGTGATTGACCTGTTTCAGCATTAGGCTCCCGGTCGGTGCAAGGGCAAAACCACTTTCCCGCTTCCCTGTTTCACAATCTTCCACATAAACAAACTCATAAACCGGATTGCCATTACCTTCCTTCAAAAATTCTGCAACAGATTCTGTGTGGTAAAGCCCGATTGCCGCTGCTAACACTAAAAGTTCCATCCTATAAGCTCCAAATCCCTTTAGTTAAACACTAAAGATGTTAGTAACCGTGATTTGTGGCCGAATTTGGTTTAGATCATGACAAAAAAATCCTGCTTCGCGAAGCAAAACAGGATTAAATTCGGATGACACTATCTCGCCAAAAATGACTGCAGCAAAAAAGCTAAGATGTTATAGATGTGCAGCGACAAATTCCCAGTTAACCAGATTATCTAGAAAGTTAGCGAGATAATCCGGACGCTTGTTTCTGAAATCAATATAATACGAATGCTCCCAGACATCGCATCCGAGAAGTGCGACTTGGCCAAAGCAAAGAGGGTTTACGCCGTTTTCAGTTTTAGTCACCTGCAGGCCACCATCAGCATCTTTAATTAACCAACACCAGCCAGATCCAAACTGGCTAGCACCAGCTGCTTTGAATTCGTCCTTGAAAGCATCAATCGAACCAAAGCTGTCAACAAGTGCCTTTTCCAACTCAGTCGGCATTCCATTTTGACTTGGACCCATCATCTGCCAGAACTGCATGTGATTCCAATGCTGAGATGCGTTATTGAAAATACCGTTTTGGGCAACGGCGTCAGCTTGGTAGGTGCCCAAAATAATTTCTTCAAGCGATTTGTTCTCCCACTCTGTGCCGGCAATCAATTTGTTGCCATTAACCACATATGCGTTGTGATGTATGTCATGGTGATACTCCATGGTCTCAGCACTCATGCCATGCGGCGCGAGTGCATCATGTGAATAAGGAAGGTCGGGTAAAGAGAATGCCATTTCAGCCTCCGGATGATTGAGGATTAACTTGCCCTTCATACATCGCAATTGATTTTAGATAAACATTAAGTGTTAGATATGTGTATTATTCTATCAGGACACAAGTCAAACGGCTACTCAATGTTCCTGTTCTAACAAATAACAGGTTTGAGACAATGACAAATAGCATTAACGAAATGGACAACAGTGATCGCAAACCCTATATCGTCCCGTTTCTAGATCTTGTTCCAGAGATCGAGGATACGGTATTTGTCGCAGTGACAGCTGCTATCATGGGCGCTGTTCGAATCGACTCAAATAGCAGCATTTGGCATCAGGTTACGGTGCGCGGTGACAACAATTACATTCTTATCGGAGAGAATACCAACATACAGGACAACAGCTGCGTCCATATAGACAACCGCAAATATCCAACGATTATTGGAAATGATGTCACTATCGGCCATAGTGCGATAATCCACGCTTGTGAAATCGGCGATGGCGGCTTTGTGGGTATGGGGGCCATTGTAATGGACCAAGCAGTAATAGAACCAGGAGGCATGCTTGCTGCTGGAGCGATGCTTACACCCGGAAAATGTATCCCAACCGGCGAATTATGGGCGGGGCGACCTGCCAAGAAAATGCGCGACCTCAGTAATGACGAAAAGCTGCTCATCCAGAAGTCAGCAGAACATTACGTAGAAGTTGCGCGCGCTCACCGGCTTGGTGCAGCAGGAGCCCCCTTCGCCATCGACATGAAGACACGGCCCTTGCCGCCACGTGACTAACCAAAAGAGACCTAAACCCAAGACGCTGGTCACTTTGGTAGACAAATCATCTCGATAGCACGCCAAAAACGCAGTTGACAAGCCGGCGCAATTTTTGCCTCACTCGAATGTCTATTTCCTTGATGAGGTATAATTTTCCACCAAGTATAGCCCTCATCCCAGACAGTATCAGGCCAATCTTAGCAATGTTTATCGGAGTTACTGACATGCGGTTAAATGATCCTTCTCTTTTACGCGTTGATTCCTATGTCGATGGCAACTGGCTTGCTGGCAAGAGACGCTTTGCCGTGACCAACCCCGCCACAGGCGAGGTAATTGCAAATGTGGCCGACCTTGGCCCTGCCGAGGTAACAGCGGCCATCGACGCAGCGGTAACCGCCCAGAGGGAATGGTCAAAGCGAACCGCCAAGGACCGCGCCATGATCATGCGCATGTGGTATGATCTAGTCATGGCAAATGCCGAGGATCTAGCAGTCATCCTGACAACCGAGATGGGAAAACCACTCGCCGAGGCAAAAGGTGAAGTTGCCTATGGCGCCAGCTTCATTGACTGGTTTGCTGAGGAAGCGCGGCGGGTCTGTGGTGATGTGCTAGAAACGCCTCAGGCGGACAAGCGACTACTCACATTGAAGCAACCTATCGGCGTTTTTGGTGCGATCACACCTTGGAATTTTCCCATTGCCATGATTACCCGCAAGGTGGCCCCAGGCATCGCTGCAGGCTGCGCCTGTGTATTGAAGCCTGCCGAGCAAACACCATTATCAGCGCTGGCTCTTGCTGAGCTTGCAGAGCGCGCCGGCCTTCCTTCTGGCGTCATGAACATCGTTACTGGCATGAACGCGCCAGCAATAGGGCAGACCCTTTGCGATGACAATCGTATCCGAAAAATGACTTTCACTGGCTCGACTGAGGTTGGACGCATTCTGATGCGCCAGAGCGCCGGGTCGGTCAAGAAGATGAGTTTGGAACTTGGTGGCAATGCACCGCTACTGGTTTTTGATGATGCTGACCTCGACAAGGCGGTCACAGGGGCAATGATGTCCAAATTCCGTAATGCTGGCCAGACGTGTGTCTGTGCAAACCGCATTTTTGTTCAAGACAAAATCTATGACGCCTTTGCTAAACAGCTTGCTGAGGCAACCAAAGCTTTGCAGGTAGGTAATGGCTTGACTGAAGGTGTTGAACAGGGGCCAATCATTGACAATCAGGGCCTCGCAAAGATCGAACGGCATGTAGAGGACGCGATTGGCAAAGGTGCCAATCTGCTGACAGGCGGCAAACCCCATGCACTAGGCGGTACCTTCTTCGAGCCAACAGTGCTGACCGAGATGACATCCGATATGCAATTGTTCCGGGAGGAAACCTTCGGCCCAGTCGCCGCGCTGTTTAAGTTCAGCGACGAGGAAGACGCAATTGCAATGGCCAATGACAGTGAATTTGGCCTTGCCGCATATCTTTTCACTGAGAACGCAGCCCGCCTGTTCCGCGTCAGCGAAGCGCTTGAATTTGGAATAGTTGCAGTAAACACGGGAATATTCTCGTCCGAGGTTGGGCCATTTGGCGGCCTAA
The DNA here is from genome assembly GCA_902623185.1 of uncultured SAR116 cluster alpha proteobacterium. Classification (GTDB taxonomy): domain Bacteria; phylum Pseudomonadota; class Alphaproteobacteria; order Puniceispirillales; family Puniceispirillaceae; genus MED-G116. Next base: position 36,924 of record CACNSW010000006.1, on the reverse strand, counting down.
AAAATTCCGGCCTCGGGCGCGAGGGATCAAAATATGGCATTGATGAGTTCCTCGAGATCAAATTCGTTTGCGTTGGAATCTAGAAACAGCAGAAGCATAAGTCCTAAAGACCTGAATTCACTATCTAGCTTCTGGGCCAGAGAGGCGAGCTAAAACTAGGATTATTGAAAAACCTCTAAAGTAACCACTCTAGCTAATCAGCGAGTGATCTATTGCCCCCGTTAAGTCATTATTAAGCCCTCACTTGGCCCCAGGGATTACCCCGAAGCCAACTGGGGAGGAAAAAGTTGCTCTATCAGGCAAGATGATAGGTTTCCAGAATATCATAGACCTTGATTTCAAGCCCTTCCATTCGCGCCTTCAACTGCATCGCAAAATACAAAGAGTAATGGCGCCATTGATGAAGGTTGCCGCCATGAAACCGAAGTCCCAGCTGGCGTGTCGGCTTCCACATATTGCGTAATTCGCCAACCCAAGGTCCAGGATTTTTCGGTGTATCTGATCCCAGCCCCCAGCATTTACCAACCTTGTCGGCAACTTCCTGACCCATGAGATCCGCGACCCAGCTATTCATGCTTGTGTAGCCAGTAGCACGAACGATGAGATCAGCCTCAAGGCGGGTACCATTTGAAAGACAAACTAATGTCTCAGTTATCTCGCTTACTTGGGCATCAGACATTAATTTTATCTTACCATCAATAATCAGCTGCGAAGCGCCGACGTCAATGTAATATCCTAATCCTCAACGAAGGTATTTCATGAACTGACCGCTATCATCAGCGTGGGTGTTCCGTTCTACGATCATCAGTGACGCTATCCTTGAGCATGCGCTAGGTGTGCGTGGTAGCTTTTGGGGCCTGGCTCTAAAAATTAAACAAGGTAAGAGGCACCACGCAACTCGTTGGTGCCTCTTACCAGAAAATTTTCAAGCAAATCTATTAGATGAGGGTCTCTTTGGCGATCGCCGGATTGAACAATCTTGTTTTCCCACTCTGCTTCGCTTCATTGTCATAGACGGTACCCTTGGGCGCTGAGACCACTTCCAATTGCTGACCCCATGGCGCCTTGAAGTAGCACCATGTAAGACCCAGATTAGGTCCTTCGGTATAGGAAGTGGGTTCACCTTGTACCTCAACACCCTCGCTCTTCAGGAACGCGATCGCCTCATCCATGTCATCAACATAAAAAGCTAGGTGATGGCCACCAATGTCACTGTTCTTAGGAGGCGTCTCATTCTGATCAGGTGACTCATATTGAAAAACCTCCAAGTTGGTTCCGTTACCGCAGCGAAGATAGCGGAATTCAGTGATGACCGCGCGCGGGTGAACATGCAGGTGCTCTGCCATCCAGTCTGAGTCATCAACTCGAAAATCTGTAGCGGCGGTATATAGCACTTCCGCGCCGAGAATTCGCTCAAAAAAATCGCAAGCTTCGTTAATGTCAGGCACGGTGAACCCAATATGTTCCATTCCTCTCATTCCTGGTATTGGCATTGTTTCCTCCTGTGTTGTAACTTCTGGTTTGTTAGGTCTAGAAATATTTCGATGAGAAATTGGCAAGTCCCTTGTACTGACCTGCATTGGCAATCGCTTCGTAAATACCGCGATATAGTGCATGATGTTCCTCATACATGGTGCGATGGTCTTTATTTGGGTCAAAGCTACCCTCAATCTGAACCATCTGGCCGACTGCGTCGTCAATGCTAGTGAAATGACCGCTCCCAAACGCCCCAAGTATAGCGGCACCCAGTACCGTACACTCCTTCTCCTTCGTTACTTCGGTCTCCATGCCAATGATATCCGTCATAATCTGGGAGAACCCAGCGCTTTTCGTTCCACCACCAGTCAGACGCAATGTGGAAATACCGCCATCGATATCACTCTGAAAAGCATCAACGACCATCTTCATTTCATGCGCGCAACCTTCGAGCAGGGCGCGCACTAGGTCAACCCGCGTATGATAATTGCCAAGACCAAAAAAACCGCCTCGGCTATCAGCGTCGTAATAGGGCGTAACTTGGCTCGCCAAAAATGAATGGAACAGCAAGCCTCGCGCGCCAGCTGGCGATTGCTGTGCCTTGTCAACCATAACCGCATAGGGACTGGTATTGCGGCTTTCAGCCTCTTGTACCTCATCTAGACCGAGATTATCACGCCACCATTTCAGCGAAGCGCCAAGGCAGAAGGCGCCGCCTTCAATGTCCCACGCACCCGGAACACCGTGACCGCCCCACCAAAGATTTTTGCCCTTGATCCGATCAACACTGTCGAGATGGGCAACCATGACACCAGCTGTGCCAACGGTGAACTCAGCCATGCCCTGCCGGATCACGCCAGCACCAATGGCGGCACATTGTTGGTCGCCAGCACCACGGCACAGGATTACACCTTCAGGAATGCTTGTGGCCTCAGACGCCTGCTTCGACACCTTGCCAACCATGCCGGATGGCGGACCGACAGGTGGCACACGGTCGCGGCTTATTCCACACATCTCAAGCACCCGGTCGCTCCAATCCAGCTTGCGGATATCCATCATGCCATTGAGTGTCAGAGACGCCGGATCGGTCTCCCAGTTTTCCGCGCCAAGAAGGTAGAGAAAATATTCCTGACCATTGGCAAACCAGGCTGTCTTTTCAAAAGTGTCAGGTTTTTTATCACGTAACCATGCAATTTTTGCTGCCACCCAAAGCGGACTTAGTTGCATACCGGTATGTTCCTGATATTCCTCCGGCGTAATGTGCTGGCCAAAAATTTCTGGGTAGTCCCGCGCACGGGTGCAATACCAAAGGATGCTGTCCTGAAGCGGTTTCCTGTCCTTGTCAAGAAGGCACAACGTACCACGCTGGCTAGAAAACCCAACGGATACATAAGCATCATCAGGTAGGTTAGCCTGAGCCGTCGCCTGTTTTGATGCAACGCAGATTCCATCCCATACTTTTTCGAGACTCTGTTCACCCCAGCCTGCAAAAGGCGCCTCGGACGGATATTCCTTGTAACCATGACCGAGAGCGTTCCCCTTTTCATCGAAAATCATCACAGTACAACCGGTTGTTCCCGCATCGATGCCGATGAATGCCTTAGTGTTGGTTGACATAAATCCCTCCCATGATTGTCTACCTTAGTGATCCTAACCAGCGCGAAAGAACCTCAAGAAAAGCCTTGCGCTGGGCGCGTTCGACGGGCGTAAGACCCTCAATCAATTCTGCCTTTGTATACTGGATATCATCGGTCAGACCGCAATAGTGCTCAGGTTGCAAGGCAAGCCGCGTATCGCCATTCCCCTGCCAATCTCTGTTAACCGAAAAACCGAAAATCTCAAGCTGGTCTGGCCAGGTGGCGTCAAGCCGACAGCTGCCACTTCCACTTTCCCAAACAACAAACTGATGAAAATCTCTTATCCCGCCATCGCGCGCAAAGATGCGAAGCTCATCTGGCATGGTCACGTGGTCGGGTATGCAAGATGCAAAATCGCCCTCAACAGTCTCAATCGACGCCATCTCACCAAGTGCAACCAGACAATCACGAAGGACGATGTGTTTGCCAGAGCAAGATCCCGCCCGGCGGTCAATGACAGTCTGCGGATCACGCACACCGTCAGACAGATAATCGAAATTCCTAACCGCATGATAACAGGCCACGACCGTTGCCTTCCGGTTCGCCCCCACCAATGGAGAGACGAATGTCTCTATGGTCTGGTCATAATCTGTCACCCAGTCCTCCTAGTAGATGGCAACCCCAGTATCGGCAGAAAATACATTGAGGTCTTCCTTGCTCAGGCTGACAGAACATTTGTCGCCAAGCTGGAGCGAAAAGTCAGTATTGACACGCGCGCGTATCATTGTGTTATTTACTTGCGCCTCGGCCAGAATCTCGCCGCCAAGCAATTGGCGCGCATAGATGATGCCCGGAATACTGCCTGCCGTTTTTCTGGTATTAATAGCGACATGGTTCGGGCGAAAGCCAGCAAGCACTTCCCTTTCTTTTGAAGCGGCCAAAACCTTACCCACCTTTGCACCAACCGCAATCTCGTGCCCCTCAAAATCTAGAACAACGCCAGACCCCTTCTGCCGGATCACACATTCAATCAGCGACATCTGCGGTTCGCCAACGAATGTAGCAACCCAAGCGTTAGCTGGTTTCTCATAAATTGCTTGAGGGGTGTCATATTGTTGCAAAATCCCTTCATGCATAACCGCAACTCGGTCCGCCATAGATAATGCTTCAAGTTGGTCATGTGTTACATACAAAGAAGTCACGCCCAAATCCACTTGGAGGCGCTTAAGTTCACTGCGCATGCGGGCACGCAACTTGGCATCAAGATGAGCAATTGGCTCGTCAAACAAGAAAACCTGTGGCTGGCGCACAATAGCTCGGCCAATGGCGACGCGCTGTTTCTGACCGCCACTCAGTTCCTGTGGTCGGCGATCAAGCAAATGGTCGATCTCTAAAAGTTGCGTGGCCCTTTTCACTCTCTCAGTGATTTCTGGTGAGCTAACTTTCGCAAGTTTTAAAGGATTTGCCACATTGTCAAAGACTGTTTTATGTGGATACAGAGCATAATTCTCAAATACCATGGCGATGTCACGATCCTTCGGCGCTAGATTATTCACAATATTACCGCCAAAACTTATTGTACCAGCCGAGATATGCTCAAGACCCGAGATCATACGCATCGTTGAGGATTTGCCACAACCCGATGGCCCAAGGATCGCAACAAACTCGCCATTCTTAATATCCATGTTCAGGTCATGAACTGCGGCAACACCATCTATGCTACCATAGTACTTGTAAACATTTTCAATTTTCACATCTACCATTAATGGCTCCGTATTTTTCTTAATTGACCTGACAGCAACTATTCGCGCACTGCGCCCATTGTAAGACCCGCAACAAGATACTTACGCACTAAGAGTCCAAGAGGAATCATCGGCGCGGTCGTGATGACACCGGCAGCCATGATCTTGCCCCAGTCAATATTTTGGGGCTGCACCAGTTCCTTTGTTGCAGCCGGAAGCGTCTTTGCGCCGCCGCTGCCAATGATTGTGGCGAACAGGAAATCGTTCCAAGCGAATAAAATGCAGAGCACGAGAAATGCCCCTACACCAGGCGCCACAAGCGGCACAATCGTCAAAAAGGCCTGAAAGCGGGTGCATCCATCCACCTGTGCCGCTTCTTCAATGGCATAGGGCACATTTTCAAAGAAGCCCTTCAAAATCCAGATAGCGAATGGCAGATTAAAGGTCGTGAAGGCCAGAATCAAACCCGGTAGTGTTCCCACGAGGTCAAGTGACCTGAAGATGGCATACAGCGGCACTGTAACAGCCACCATCGGCGCCATCCGTGTTGAGATAATCCAGAATAGCAGGTCCTTTTTGCCACGAAACTCCATTCTAGCAAGACTGTAGGCAGCCATCGACCCTAACGTTACGGCGACAAGCGCCGAGCCAAGAGAAGCCACAAGGCTATTGAACAAATAAACTCCAAAATTGTTCTCAGCAAACAGCACATAGTAGTGTTTTAGGGTCGGCGTAAAATCAAAAAACATTGCTACCCCACCCCAGTCACCAGCATCCGGAGTGTCGAAGGCATCCAGCAAATCTTTCATCGAAGCCATAACCATGATGAATAGCGGCAACAGTGTCCAGACAAGATAAACGGCCAGAAAAATGGGCGTCAATATCTTGGCAAGCCTTAATAGCGGGCTGTTGTCATATCTAATAATTTCACGCGAAGCCATAAAAACCCCCTTCCATCAATCCTGGGCCGACATAGCCTGTTTTCGCGCCGGATCTTCAAAAATCCTTACGAGAATTAGGCCAAGGATAATGGTTACGACGAGCAGGGAGAAAGCTATCGCACCACCACGCCCAAGCTTGAAAAACTTGAATGACACGTCAAACAGATATACTGGCAATAATTTTGTCGAGTCTGCTGGGCCACCCCCAGTGAGCGCCAAGATAGCGTCGATGAACCTGAAATTATCCATGAAGCGCAACAAAATGGCTATAAGCAGAAATGGGAAGATATTTGGCAGACTGACCGAGAAGAAATTACGGATTGGACTAGAGCCATCAACCATACTGGCCTCAAGCTGGTCCTGCGGCACACGTTTCAATCCAGCCAGCGTAATCAAGGTGATCAAAGGCGTCCACTGCCACACATCAACGATGACGATGCCATATAATGCCGTCTCGGGACGTCCTAAAATGGAAGCACCACCGAGCAATCCCAAACTTTCGAATAGCCAGTGATACCATCCAAAAGTGCCGTTGTACAAATAGAACCATAGCAGTCCCGCAACTACTGGCGACACCATCATAGGCATCAAGAAAAGTGTAACGAGCGGTTTTTCAAATCGGGAGTTGTTTAGAATAACCGCCAATGTGACACCAATAATTATCTCAAAAGTTAGACACATGGATGAGTATTTACCGAGCAGAACCCAACCCTCAAAATATTTTGCATCCGAAAGCAATTTTGCGTAATTCTTGAGGCCTACCCACTTGTCGTCTACCGGACCAAGCTTGACTTTGTGAAGGCTCATATAAATGAGCCATAAGAATGGATAAATTGTAATAGCTGCAAGAAGGGCAATTGCAGGCGCCATTAAATACACATAAAAAAGTTTCGACGGGGACCTGTTGATTGTTTCCGGCATTTGTTCACTGGCCCTAAAACCCCAGGCATCAGCGGTGAAAATAGGATGTCGTTTTGAAACATTTTCTCCGCTCATATGTGCCTCCCAATTCTATTCAACAACATAAATTAATAAAGGCAGGCTGGCAGCAATGCCAGCCTGTAAATTTGAGACGAACTTAGTGCAGATCGTCGATTTGTGACTTGATGCTCTTGCAGGTTTCCTCTGCTGAGGCTTTGCCAGCAATACAGCGCTGTACTTCGGCAGCAACGATCGAATGGTACTCATTACCCTCTGGCACTTTCGGGCCAAGAACGAAATGTGGGTCGCGGATACCATGATCATAAACGGCGTCGAAGGTCAGTGCGTTTGGCATACTGGTTGGACGCTGCCGAGCTGCCTTCACGTCCTCCCGCTCGAGAACGGACTTGCGCGTTGGCGTACCACCGAGGCCTTTCAGAACATCGTACTGCAGGTTTGCCGAGGTTGCATAGACGCAAAAAATGTAAGCTGCACGCTGAATATCCTCGCTGGCATTACCATTGATTCCAATGCCGCCAATACCACAGTTACATCCGTTCACAGCTTGGCCACCATTCACGATCCAGCTCGCTTCACCCTTCGGACATGGTGCGTAGGCGGTTTTGCCACCAGCAGCCTTCGAGGTTTTCTCGTCTTCAATCGATGCTGCAAACTCGTGGTACTGAACCTGCATCGCGATGTCCCCAGCCTGGTAGACGGTGTTCAGCTCAAGCGTGCCGTTCGCCAGGTTGTCGGGGTGCGATACATCGGCGATATCCTTGTGCTTCTGCATTAGGAGGACCGACTGCTCATCGCCCCAGTTTGACGGCGGCGGTGTCTTGCTACCAAGTTTGTCGTCAATCTCCCAATCTAGCCAGCGACCATGCGCAAACATCATACGCTGAATATCCAGCTGTGTTGTCCATGCGAAGGTGCCATGGTGCTGGGCATAGCCGTAAGGTACATCGGCACCGGATTCACGCCTCTTTTTGAGGAACGCGGAGAATTCCATTACATTCTTCCAAGTAGTGTCCTCGTTGAACTCCATCCGATAGCCATATTCAGCTTCAAAGTCCTTGGAGTTGGCTTCGAAGACATCCTGGCGATAAAAGGTATTTGCCACTGCTGCGTCGTAAGGCAGTGCGATAAGACGATCACGATCATAGAAACGACCGCACGCATCAAGAAAGTTGTCGAACCAAACTCCGTCACCGTACCCCTCCGGATCCTGCGGCAGCGTATCATCGCTGAGCATGGGTGTCAGGTCTGCATAGTAATCGGCAAAAGGCGAGCCAATCGGCTTGTCCTGAACATAGGATACAGGAAAATCGGCATTGCCAGACTGCAGGTCGATACCAACTTTCTGCTGTACCGCGGGTAGACCATCAGTGATTACCTCGACCTCGATGCCGGTGAGGTCGTAGAACTTCGAGATGGTGTCACGAATGGCGAAGGATGGTGGTGTGTTCTCTGACATGAACACGAGCTTTGAGCCGGCATACTGCTTCCATTTAGCATCGTCTGAAGAAGCTGCGTAGGCGGGCGTGCGCATTATTGTCGAATTGAGCCCGACAGCAAGCGAGCCGGCACCAAGTGCCGTTGCGGCGCCTCCGCCCAACTCAAGGAATTTTCTGCGACTAACGGTTTTGAAAATCGCATCCTTTGGAACGTAGAACATTGTTTCCTCCTCTATAGTGCCCTAAAGGGCCATTGTTGGCTTTACAGCCACATCCAGCCCGTGTATGGGCCAAATCCTTTTTTCACGCGCCTTTTGAACGGGCGCTTGTGGTTAATGACTGAGGTTATGACCCTCCAGATCCTTTTTTAGCTGGGCGAGAAACCGTGCCGCATAGGCTCCATCCACTGCTCGATGATCGGCTGAAAGAACAAGCCGCATGACGCTGCGAATGGCGATGCCCTCGCCAATAACCTTGGGTTCCTTGCGAATATCGCCAATACCAAGAATTGCCGCTTCCGGCGGGTTGATGATCGGGAACACCTCGACACCGAACATGCCAAGATTGGAAATGGTGAAAGTTCCAGCTGAAGCGGATTTGCTGATACCGCGTCGGGCATTGTCAGCTGCCTCACGGGATTGATTAGCAATCTCGGCCAGACTCAGCCTATCAGCGTTACCAAGCACTGGGACCATCAACCCGTCATCGACCGAAACCGCCATACCGACATTTATATCGACCTTCACCGTGAGAGATGACTGTGCGACATGCGCGTTCAGGTTCGGATATTCGCGCAGGCACAGGGCCGCTGCCTGAATGATCACATCATTGACTGATATCTTGGTGCCACCCGCAGCGTTACGCTCAGCTCGACGGCCAAGAAGATGTGTTACATCTACATCCGTCTGCAGGTAGAAATGCGGCACAGTCTGTTTGCTGAGCTGCAGCCTGTCGGCGATCACCTGGCGTATGCGGGAAAATTCGATTACGGTATCGCCCTCACGGGCCGGGATGCTGATAGTCTGATTTGCCTGTGACGGTGCGGTGTTGGACGCAGACGCCGAAACAACCCCGTTAGCGGCAATCGCCGCTTCGACGTCGCGCTGCACAATCGCACCGCCTGGTCCGCTTCCGGTCAGTGTTCCAATATCAATTCCGTGCTGCTTCATCATCCGACGCGCCAACGGTGTGGACCGTAACTTTGTGGATAGCGACACTAGAGGTGAACCCAATTGGCCGGCGGCAGGCGCGTTGCCTTCGGCACTGGCTTTTTTGTCGGTGGACGAGGCCGCCTTTGAAGCAACCCCATTCGAACCTGTGCCATCCAAAATGATGAGAGGCTCGAGAACAATCGCCATCTCATCCTCACCGAAACAGACTTCGGTGACCGTGCCCTCTTCAAACGCCTCGACCTCAAAGGTCGCCTTTTCCGACTCAACCTCGGCTACAATATCACCCTTTTTCACGCTATCGCCGACCTTAACATTGATGGCGATAACACGGCCTTCGGTAAGATCCTGACCTACCTGCGGCATAAGGATAGATTTAGTCATGTTTCACCCCTTCCATCACATGTGCCACAAAATCGATGGTCTGGCGCGTGGCCTTTGCAAACTCGCCAGCCGTCGCGATGAATGGGCCGAACTGGGCGAACTGTTGCGGTTCCATTCCATCTGGCTCGTAGACCTGCCGGAAGAATGGGATCCGCATTAGTCTGTCATAGAGGTCAGCGGGAAACTCCTCGTTAATGGCGTTGGGGTCAAACTTAGGCAGCCGATCCTCAACGTCCATCAGAGCAGAAATATAGGAGGGCGGACACGTATAGACGAAATCGCCACCTGCTAGCTTTTCGATATGAAGGCTTCGCGCTCCACCCTGTCCATCATCCCTGTTCACCCGCATGGAACACATCAGCATCTTGCTGGGATGCCCTGTGTCGCGGATGTGGCGGTAGGCTCGCTTCATCACCGCGAGTTCGGCCAGTTGCGCTTCATCCGGTGAAATCTCAATGCCCCGAAGTGCAGCCTGATCGAGCATGTCGCCAAGGCCAGTCAGACGCGCCGACATGTGTGTGATTACCGAGCGCCAGCGGCTTAGATCAACGTTATTCGCCTTCGCCCGCTCAAGACCACGACTCACCGCATCCATACAAGCGACATATTGAGGCATAGAGAAGGATGTCGTGTTATTTGTGGAAACACCGCGAGCCGTCATTTCCTCAATGATCTGGTAGCCCTGCATCGACCCCGGCGCCTTGACCATTATGTTCGGCCCCTGCGAGGCGATGCTTATCGCCTGCTCAAGCATAGCGTCGTAATCTGTCGCTGAACGCGGATCAACCTGACCTGAAACAAAGCCATACAAGCCATTCGAGGCATCCCAAACAGAACGGATCATCGCCGCTCCGTCGCGAACGACCTCTAGATAAATCTTCCAATAGACCTCTTCTACAGCTGCTGAAGGCTCGTCACGGCAAATCTCCCGAATGCGTGACACCCACTTGTCCGGGTCACTCTTTATCGCCTGCAGGCTGAGCGGAGGATTGGTCGTTACACCACGGAAGCCCATCTCGCCGCTGCTTGCAACGGTGGCGGGATCAAGTAAACGCGAGAGTTGATCTGACCAGGCATCCCGCTTGGATTCGGGTGCAGATTTTAAAATATCGTCGGACCATTTTCCATAGATCAGAGGAGACGAGTCCCACCAAATTTCCGAAGCCGGATTGGTAGCAGCCAATTTTTCAAGGACGTGTTGCATCTCGTAACGTTATCTCTCTAAGCGTGCTCAAGGGTACGTTTTGCAGCGGCTACGATATCTTGTGCCTGCGGCACTGAAGCTTTTTCAAGACTCAGGTTGAAAGGAATAGGAATGTTTAGCCCGGCGACTATCTCGATCGGTGCGTCAAGACTGTAAAACTCCTCCTCCTGGATGTAGGAAGCGATATCGGAAGCGACTCCACCGCGACGCACGGCCTCCTGAGCAATCACCACACGGTTAGTTTTTGCCACCGACGCCATTATAGTATCTGTGTCGAGTGGCGATAGTGTCCTCAAATTGATGACCTCTACCCCGACGTTTTCGGCAGTCAGTGTCTCTGCTGCCTCCATCGCCTTAAGTAACATATGCGACCAGGCGACAATCGTGACGTCTTCGCCCTCTGTCATTACCTCAGCCTGGCCAAACTCAATTTCGTAATCATTCTCCGGCACCATGCCCTTTGTCATGTAAAGATGCTTGTGCTCGAGGAACATCACAGGATGGTCTTGACGAAGCGAATGCGTCAGCAGCCCCTTGGCATCATAAGGTGTCGAGGGCATCACCACACGCAATCCAGGGATGTGATAGAACAACGCTTCTAAGCTCTGCGAGTGCTGCGCCGCAACTGCACCACCTGCACCACCCTGCGTACGCATCACAAAAGGCACGCTACCGCGGTCGCCAGTCATCAGACGGAACTTTGCCGCCTGATTAACTATCTGATCCATGCCTAGCATGGCGAAGTCAATATAAAGAATTTCTGTGATCGGTCGTGCGCCAGCAATGGCCGCTCCAACACCAGCACCAATCATTGATGCTTCTGAAATCGGCGTATCACGAACCCGTTGTGGGCCGTATTTATCGAGGAGCCCCTCTGTGACCTTATAGGAGCCGCCTCGCTCAGCGATCCCTTCGCCAATAATAAATACAGCTGGATTGACACTCATCTCATGATCGAGAGCCTCGCGAAGTGCGTCCCTATACATGATTTCTCTAGCGCTCATTTTTCCCCTCAAGACTAATTCTTCTATTTATTAAACAGCTCTTGATGCTGGTCAGTAGCCCATTGCAAATTCGTGAAATTCTTCTGCTGTAACTTCTCCACTCGCCTTTGCGAACTCCAACGCTTCTTCATATTCGTCATAAACTTCCTGATCAATGGCATCAATCTCCGTGTCGCTTAGGCCTGCCATGTCCTTCAGCGCCTTGCGACCACGTATAATCGGGTCTATGCCCTTATAGTATTCCAACCGATCTTCTGGCATGTAAGCACCGGGGTCATTCACATGGTGGCCCGCATGGCGGTAGGTCACCGCCTCGATCATTATTGGCCCTTCACCCTTGCGACATTTTTCAATAGCCCTGGACGTAACCTCGTAGACTTCGATAGGGTCATTGCCATCAACACGATGGCTTTCCACGCCAATAGCTTCACCACGTTTGTAGAGCTCAGTATCACGGGTTGCTTCAGAAATGGGAGTCGACACCGCATATTGGTTGTTTTCAACAACCAAAACAAAAGGCAGGTTCCAAATCGCAGCCATGTTCAGTGACTCAAGGAAGGTCCCGTTATTAGTGCCTCCGTCAGTTGAAAAGGTCACGGTTACCTTCCCGTCGCCGATTATCTGTGAGGCAAGCGCTGCACCCACGCCAAGCGGGGATCCGGCGCCAACAATACCATTGGCTCCAAGATTGCCGTTTTGAATGTCGGCGATATGCATGGATCCACCGTAGCCCTTACAATATCCATCTCTTCGGCCAAGGAGTTCCGCCACCATGCCCTTCACTTCGGCCCCGTGAGCGATGCAATGCCCATGGCCGCGGTGTGTTGAGGCGATATTGTCGCCAGGAAGGAGCCCGGCACAAACACCAGCAGCAATTCCTTCTTGGCCAAGATAGGGATGGAAATACCCTTTGATTAGTCCTTGTCGGTAAAGTTTGATTCCCTGCTCCTCGAAATGCCGTATCCGAGATACAGTGCGGTAAATTTTTTTCAGCACCTCGGTGTCAATCGAGTTTTTTTTTCGAGCCATCAGTTCCCCACCCATAAATTATCTAACCTCTGTAGTTACGCTAATTTAATCCGGTTGAATGTCAATATTCCTTGTAAAAAATTTTCGAAATTTTCCATTCGTTGAGATGAAAGGTGATAAAAGAAAAAAATAAAGAGTAGCAATAAGGCATTATCATACTGTATTTATTACTTATTTTTTTTCAGTTAAATTTTTTGGAACGGTTTTCAAAAATTTTTTACAAAAAATCTTATGGTTGACTTACAATGTTATTACGTTGGTTCCTTTAGAACACGCACAGGGGTCAAATCTGGTAATTGTTTTCCAAAACGCCTTACCATATCGCAAAAAATCGCTTGGGAATGGATAATGGGAAGTGCTTCACTGATAAAGCGAATCGAGAAAAATTTTGATTCGTTGCAAAAATCCGAAAAAAAAGTAGCGACATACCTCGCGAAAAATTCAGCAACCCGCCTTGATGGCACGATTTCCCAGCTTGCTGAACAGCTTGGCACCAGTGTGGCAACTATTAGCCGTCTTTGTCGAAAACTGGAATACGCAAATTTCCAGGACCTGAAACTTTCTATTGCCGAGCAAGCTAAACAGGGAAGCGGCCAATTTGTTAAGAATGTCCCTGAGGACATAACCCTAGCGGATGACCCAACAACAGTTTGCAAGCGTTTGCTGCATTCTCAGATTGTAGCATTGGAAAAGACTCATGACCTTTTTGACCAGAAGGTTTTTGCCGATGTGGTGGACGCCATTCTTGACGCCAATCATGTTGTCTTTGTCGGCGTTGGTGGCAGTTATGCCCTGTGTGTCGAGGCAGTCCATCTGCTGACGAAGATCGGCATTCATTGCTCGGCACAAAGTGATGGCTATTCACAACTGATTTCTTCTTCAATGTCACCAATGGAGACCCTTGTGGTGGGTATATCTTTCACTGGTACAACACCTTCGGTTGCCAACACCCTCAGCGTTGCCTCAAGGCTCGGCGCTAACACCGTATCAGTAACAAGCAACCCGGTATCCCCAGTAGCAAAGAACTCACGACATTGCATCTTGAGTAGTGTTACCGCTAATCAGATGACACCGCTTTATGGCGACTTTCTAGAGGGCAGAATCGCTCAGCTCTTCATTGTGAACGTGCTTTTTCTGATGCTCGTTATAAAGAATTTTGATACAGCCAAAGCCAGTCTAGAGAGAAATTCGAAGATTTTGCAACACTATTATTTGGATCGGAGTGAAGGATATTAGCATGGATCTGCAAGGCAAACGATATATCGTGACGGGCGGGAGCCGGGGTTTGGGGCGGGCTATTGTAGAAGCACTAGCAGCGGTAGGGGCAGTCGTTATATCGGCACAGCGCAACGCCAGAGATGGCATGGATCATGCTAACGTTCAGAATTATAGTGTCGATCTCCGGGACCGCGAATCCATCGCTGAGTTCTGCCGTCAAATGCCAGACAGCTTAAACGGGTTGATTGGCAATGCTGGACTTCTTGGCGAAATCTGCCGAATTGAGGAAGGAGAAGAGAACATCTGGCTAGACACTCAGTTTGTAAATGTCACTGCCAATTATATTATTTTGCGTCACCTGCGCGAACGCCTAATTGCGGCAGGTGCTAGCCGTAGCGTTTTTATGACGTCGCGCTCCGCCTACAAAGGAAAACCTGAATGGAGCGCTTATTCCGTCTCAAAGGCCGGTCTTGATGCTTTGGTTATGGCCTTTGCAAGCGAAATGGCTGATACCGATCTTAAGGTGAATCTGTTTAGTCCAGGTCCGATGCGCACAGAAATGCGTGCTGCAGCAGTCCCCGACGAAAACCCAATGACCTTGCCAACACCCGATGTTCTGGCACCAGCTGTGCTCAAACTTCTAGCCAATGATGTGACCCATACAGGTCACATCTATGACTTCTCGTCCGAACACTTCTGCAAGGTCAGTCTGCCACAACCTATTTGAAAAATGGAGCATGACCATGCAGATATTCGATGCGAACGCCTTTTCTGGCTATAGAGTACTGATCACTGGCTCGTCGAGAGGTATCGGTCATAATGTCGCAATGGCACTACGTCAGCTTGGCGCCGATATCGCTGTCCATGGCACCGCAGAACCAGATGCAAAACAATATGGCGAAGGTGCTGGGGTTGTGTTCCCATTGGCTGGTGACTTCCAAAAGGAAGGCACAGCCGCCAAAATCGTAAGTACGGCGGCCGAATACCTGGGAGGACTTGACTGCCTCATCAACAATGCGGGTACGATGATGGGACGCAATCCAATCACTGATCTCACCCCTCAGATGTATCGCCAAATCGTTGATCTGAATGCCACCTCGCTTGTTGAAGCGAGCATTGCAGCGATTCCGGCACTTAGCGAGTCGTCACAGGCCTCGATAATCAACACTACATCCATCTCAGCGCGAACTGGGGGCTCTCCCGGATCAAGCGTCTACAGTAGCGCTAAGGCTTTTGTTTCGACCTTCACTAGATCGAGCGCACGTGAATTGGCACCGCAAGGGATCCGTGTTAACGCGGTCTCGCCAGGCACCATCATGACAGATTTTCACGTTCGTTATTCAACCCCAGAAAAGCTTGCTGCCACAACTCTGTCTATTCCAATTGGCCGACTTGGCGAAGCGGCAGATTGTACATCGGCCTATTTGTTTTTAGCCCATGCGGGTGCCAGTAGCTATATCACTGGTCAAGTCATTGAGGTAAATGGCGGGAGCCTCATGCCCTAAGCCATAGATTCTCTGTCCAGATTGGATGATGAAAATAATGAGGTAAAAAGGAAGTCAAATCATGACTTACAACAAATATGTAGTAGGTATTGACGGTGGTACCGAGGGCATTCGAGTCGGCATTTTTACGCTTGATGGTACCCCGGTGGTATTTGCAGCCGAGAAATATGAGACACGTTTCCCTCAACCTGGCCGAGCAGAACAGAGCCCCGATGAGTGGTGGCGGTCGCTCGGTTTGGCGATGAAACATGCCCTTTTCGAGAGCGGCATCAGTAAGGATGACATCCTGGGCCTTGCGGCAGATACAACCTGTTGTTCGGTGGTAGCACTGGATACAGAGATGCGCCCATTAAGGGACGCCATAATTTGGATGGATGTACGTGCCGATGCCGAGGCGGACGCAGTGCTTGCTACGGGTGACGCAGCGCTTGAGGTCAACAATGGGGGCAAGGGTCCTGTTTCGGCGGAATGGATGCTGTCCAAGAGCCTATGGATCAATCGAAACCAGCCTGAAATCTGGGAACAGGCAGCCGTTATCTGCGAGTACCAGGATTACTTGAACTACAAGTTGACCGGTGAAATGGTCGCAAGCGTTAACAATGCCTCCATCCGCTGGCATTACCGTGCCGATAAGGGTGGGTTTCCGATTGACCTTCTGAGCGCGCTCTCCATTCCTGAGCTGGTGGAAAAATGGCCATCAGATGTTCTTGACCTTGGCGAAGCAATTGGCGGGTTAACCCCGGAAGCTGCAGAACATCTTGGGCTTAATCCTGGGACGAGTGTTGCCCAAGGCGGCGCCGATGCCTTCATCGCTATGCTGGGCCTTGGCGTGGTCAAAACCGGTCAACTTGCCTTTATCACGGGCTCCTCCCACCTGCATCTTGGGAATACCGACAGCGCTCTTCATGGTGAAGGGATCTGGGGTACATACAACAGTGCACTTCGACCCGGGCAGCATGTAATAGAGGGCGGCCAGACTTCGACCGGTTCAATTATCGCTTGGTTTCACAGAATGATTGGAGAACCAGACATGTCAAGCCTCAATAAAGAGGCAGCAGCCATAGCACCAGGTGCCGACGGCCTTGTTGTGCTCGATCATTTCCAAGGCAACCGAACACCTTTTACTGATGCTGCATCTCGTGGATGCATAAATGGGCTGTCGCTCAGCCATTCGCGTGGTCATATCTTTCGGGCGCTCATGGAAGGCATCAGCTACGGAACGGAACTCATCCTTGATAATTTTCGTGTTAGCGGTTTCACCCCAAGCGAGATGGTTATCTGCGGCGGAGCCACGAATTCGGAGTTGTGGATGCAGATCCATTCTGACATAAGCAACCTACCTATTATCAAGACAAGAGTTGCCGACGCCCCTGCGCTTGGTAGCGCGATGCTTGCCGGAATCTGTAGCGGCGCCTTTTCTAACTTCGAGCAAGCAGCTGACGCAATGGTGCAGATCGAACGTCGAATTGAGCCCAACCCAGAAAGACACTCGATCTACCGCGATCTGATTAAGGACTACAAGGCCTTGTATCCGGCGTTGCGCAGCATCCGGCGCTGAATAGAACAAAAGGCTAAACAAGATTCAGCGTCGGTAAAAGCGGCATCAAGCCAGCCATGTCATCGATCAGGAAATCGGCGCAAAGAGATTCGTAATTTCCAAAAAAGTAACCATTCCGCACAATGACTGATGGTATACCCGCAGCGCGTGCCGCTGTTGCATCGACATCTGAGTCACCTACCAACACAACGGTATCGGTTGTGCAGCCAATTCTCTCAGCTGCAAGTGTAAGCATTGTTGGATCAGGTTTTTTCGGCACGTCGGGCTGTTGTCCAACCAGCGCAACAAAATAATGATTGATACCCAACGCACCAATGATTTTTTCGGCAATAACCTGATCCTTGTTTGTACAAACAGCCATTGGCAAACCAAGGCGCTTCAGCGCAAAAAGGCATTCAGGTACACCGGCCATAAGGCGAGAATTAACGCAGAACCCGTTACCGTAATGGTGGAACATACGGTCAACAAGGGTATCCTGAAGCGATTTGCTGGCCCCTACCCGTTCGATTGCCCGAGCAACAAGCGATGGAATGCCACCACCAATCATCATGGTTACGTCTGCAAACGGCAAGGTGACTTGACCCGCCTCACGTAGTGCTGTGTTCAGCGCTTTGGCAATATCCGGTGACGTGTCCACCAGAGTGCCGTCGAGATCGAATAACATTCCATTTATATTCCCGCGTAACCTATCCTTGCCCACTTCACTCATCAATTTTCCCACTTGCAAAATAATATAGCCAAACTTCCAGATATAATATGCTCAAGCACACCGTTATATTCGTCAGCAGTAAGATCGCAAAATTTTGAAAATTATTTACATAGATGCACACACAGAATCCCAGCGCATAATCCCAAGCTAAACTCAGCACGATACCAGCGTCATATTTTTTTATACCACCTGAGATATCAAAATAGTATTTCTCAACTTGGTTTTTTGAACAACCTATTTCTCTAAATTGTATCCACCCTGCCCCACCAACTTCAATATCACCAACCAACATTACTTCGCAGACAGTCGCCCGTACTTTTACCTTTGCATGAGGACAAATTTTATGTAACTAATTTACAAAAGCAATCAGTCAGAATACCAGCAATGGAGACAATGCCATGGCAACGCCAGCCACTGAGTCTTTCGATATTGTAGTAATCGGCGGCGGCCCAGGCGGGTATGTGGCAGCAATCCGTGCCAGCCAACTTGGCGCTAGCGTTGCGATTGTCGAGCGTGAGGATATGGGAGGTATTTGCCTGAACTGGGGTTGTATCCCAACAAAGGCGCTTCTGAAATCAGCCGAGGTCAGGCATACGATGAATAACCTCGATGAATACGGCATGAGGCTAAACGGTACCGTCGATATTGATATGGGCGCAGTAATGGCCCGCTCGCGAAGGGTGGCATCGCAACTTTCAAACGGAATCGATCATCTTATGCGCAAGAACAAGGTTAGAGTTGTGAAGGGTAGTGCATCGCTTGGGGCGTTACGAGATGCGCAGCGAGAGGTCATAATTGCGGATTCCTCCACCATACTTCTAGCAAAGGACGTAATCTTAGCTACTGGCGCGCGCGCGCACTGTCCGTCACACATCAAGCCAGATGGGGAGCGAATTCTGACTTACCGTGAAGCGCTAAGTAACGACCGAGGCATAACCTCGGTGGTAGTGGTCGGTTCTGGCGCTATTGGCATCGAGTTTGCTAGCTTTTATAATGATATGGGTGCGAAAGTAACGGTCCTTGAGATGCAGGAACAGATCCTGCCAGTCGAAGATGCCGATATCGCCACCGCAGCACGAAAACAGTTTGAGAAGCGCGGCATAGCTATTCTGACAGGCGCTTCTGTTTCCAGTGTAAAGACAGGTCAAAGAGGCGTATCAGTAACATATCAGAAGGGTGGCAAGACCGATAAAGTCGATGGCGAGATTACAGTAATTGCAACCGGCATCACAGGAAATATTGATGGCCTCAACCTTGAGCGGGTCGGCGTAAAAACCGAGGGAGGCCATATCGTGACCGATCCTTTTATGGCCACTAACATTGCAGGAATCCATGCCATAGGAGATGTCACCGGTGCACCATGGCTTGCCCATAAGGCAAGCCATGAAGCTATGATTTGTGTCAATAGTATTATGGGCCAAAAGGATGTTCATCCAATCGCCAAGGTCGCGGTTCCTGGGTGCACCTATTGCCGACCTCAGATTGCTTCTATCGGGCTGACCGAGGCCGCTGCGCAAGCCGCTATGTTGCCAATCAAGATAGGCAAATTCAGCTTTATGGCGAACGGCAAGGCCATCGCCATAGGTGAACCGGATGGCATGGTAAAAACGATCTTCAACGCTGAAACAGGCGAGCTTATCGGTGCACATCTTATTGGACCGGAGGTTACAGAAATGATCCAAGGATTTGCGATTGCGATGAAGCTGGAAACTACCGAAGCAGAACTGATGGAAACGATTTTTCCACATCCGACGCTATCTGAAGCTATTCACGAATCCGTTTTAGACGCCTATGACAGGGTTATACATCAGTAACTGTGTTATACACTGCCAAACCGTGAGGTGAGTCCATGAAGATAACTCGCAAGGTCAAAACCATCCTAGACTATTATAGCGCCGATAGTCCTGGAGTGAAAGCTAATCTGGTACGCGTTCTAATGCAGGGAAAACTTGGCGGCACGGGCAAGCTTGTTATTCTGCCAGTGGACCAAGGGTTTGAACATGGTCCTGCGCGAAGTTTTGCGGTCAATCCGGACGCCTATGACCCACATTACCACTTCCAGCTCGCCATTGATGCTGGACTGTCTGCCTATGCCGCACCACTTGGTATGATCGAAGCTGGTGCCGACAAATTTGCTGGGCAGATTCCAACAATTCTAAAAATCAATTCCTCGAATTCGCTAGCACGTGGAGGTGACGCGCCAAACCAGGCCGTCACTGGATCAGTTTCCGAAGCACTCCGCCTCGGATGCAGCGCCATCGGCTTTACCATCTATCCGGGTTCCGACGCCGCCTTCGAGATGATTGGTCAATTTCAGGAGATGGCCTCTCAGGCTAAAGCATCTGGCCTGGCGGTAGTTTTGTGGTCTTACCCACGCGGAGGTGGGCTAAGTAAGCCCGGCGAAACAGCGCTTGACATTGCAGCCTACGCCGCTCACATGGCAGCACTTCTCGGCGCGCATATAATTAAGGTGAAGCCACCAACAGATCACCTTGAGCAGGACGCCGCGCGATCAGTCTATGAGTCCGTCGAAGTGAATCGAGCTACGCTGGCTGAACGGACCCAACATATTATGCAAGCCTCCTTCGCCGGTCGACGAATAGTTGTCTTTTCCGGCGGCGCAGCTAAAGATCGAGCCGGCTTAATGGAGGAAATCCGCGGCTTGCGAGATGGTGGAGCAAATGGTTCAATTATAGGTCGTAACACATTTCAGCGACCGCGTGACGAAGCACTAAGCTTGCTCTCCGAAATCATCGGCATCTATAAATCTGCAGCCTAACAGTTCACTAGACCAAAAAGGCTGACTGTCAGTTCCATAGTTGTAAATTCTCTTATGGTTGCATTAGATTGAAAGCAAAACAGTGACACCGGCAGCCACTTCCTACTAATAGTAATATCATTTGTGGCTTTAAATATACTGTGGATATAATGATGTTTTTTCACAAAAGAAGGATGGTGCTTATTGCGTGAATGCATTCTTGGTATTGATGCCGGTGGCACTGCAATCAAAGCCACCCTATTCTCTCTACTTGGTCAAGTTATTGCCAACGAAAGCGTACAACTACTGCCTAACATGATGGCATCGGGAAGGGTCGAGCGGAACCTTGCTGACATCGATAATGCAATGATCAACCTGATCAATAGCATTCTCCAAAAGTCACAGACAGATCCCAATAATATCGCTGTAATAGCAGCCACAGGCCATGGCAACGGACTGTATTGCCTAGACCGTCATGGCTCAGGACTCATTGGCATTCAATCGACTGACTCACATGCCGCAGATGTTGCACAAGCCATGGCAAACTCAACTCGCGGCAAAGCAATCTCAGCGATTTCACTCCAAGAGCCGTGGCCAGCCCAAACACCCACCATTTTGGCGGCTTTGAAAAAGTTACACCCTGAGCTATATAGGCAAATCGGAACAATTTTCCTTTGTAAAGATTACATAAACTATTTTCTTACGACAGAAATATCCTCTGAAACCACAGACATGAGTGGAGCTGGAATGCTTCATTTACCTAATTTAGTCTATAATGAAGATCTGCTCAAACTTTATGGAATCAACGATCTTGCAGACTCACTCCCAAGTCTCGCCTCATCAGAGCAGGTAATTGGTGTAGTCAGTGAAAATTCTGCCCGTCTCACGGGACTCGTAGCTGGCACTCCTGTGATTGCTGGTCTTTTCGATGTTGTGGCCAGCGCCATTGGTAGCAACTTGTTTCATGTTGGTGATGTCAATGTCATAGCTGGCACCTGGAGCATTAACCAAGTGCTCTCAGCGGAAATTAGCCGAGAGAACAGGCCTTTTATAACTTGTGGATACCCGGGAGGTCTGTTTCTTAATTTAGAAGCAAGTGCAACCTCAGCATCCAATCTGGAGTGGTTAATCCAAAATATTCTTGTCGGCTCAAATGATCGCAGCAGCGGTCGCACAGAGATCCTTCAGGAGTTAGACTCGATCCTGGACTCCCACAAGATCAATCTCAGCAGTCCATTTTTTCTTCCATTTCTGCATGGAGGAGATTCTGATCCGAGAGCCTTAGCAACATTTCACAACCTCACCGCCATGCATAACCGTAATCACATGATATCGGCTGTCTGTGAGGGCATAAATTTCAGCCATCGAAGACATCTTGACACTCTTGCTGCAAAGGGATTTTCAATTGGTCCAATCGTTGTTACGGGAGGCGCTGCACGCTCACAATCTTGGATGAGGATGCTTGCCGCTGCGATTGGAAAGCCTGTTGCAACTCTCGAAAAAATGGAAACAGGAACCCTTGGTGCGGCTATCACAGGCGCTGTAGGTGTCGGTCTATTTAATAATTACAAGACAGCCGCAACGAGTATGGCGAGTGCGCGCTCCGAGATCCAATCTGATCCGGATCAAATTAGCATGGCCATGCATAGATATTCAATGTCCAACCAACTTATTGACGCTCTAACGCCAATATGGCGCTCAATCCACAAAGTAAATCAATGATATTGAGGCAATAACAAAACCGACTGGCTAGCGAAAAAGTTTGGGGAGCAGCAAAAAAGATGTGCGGTGCAACAAATGTTTAGTTGCATGAGTAGGATTTGAACCTGTAATCCTCAGGTTATGGCTCAGCCGCGGTGCTAACCTAATCCACACCGCGCCAAGTAAATCTTACTCAGGGAATCGGCAAACACCCACTATCCAAAAAGCATTAAGGGATTTAGAAAGTTGATGGTTTGCTGCGTTTCATTTCATTTTGTCGGGATGCGCAGCAACAACGGACCCATTCGTAAATATAGATACGGCTCCATCAGCAAAACGGGCGTGACCAGCTTGATGCTTCTCAAAAGTGCGGCCACTTCCCACCTGTTGCGATAACTAACCACGACACTCAACTACCACGTAAGCGACGGATAAGACTAGACGTATCATTGCGCCCATGTCCCATCTGACTAAGCTCGTCATAATATCCAGCAACAATTTTTGTTACTGGTAGCGGCGCATCATGACGTGTTGCCTCCTCAAGGCAAATCCGCAAATCTTTGCGCATCCAATCAACAGCAAAACCAAAATCAAACTCATTATTAACCATTGTGTGACCCCGATTTACCATTTGCCAAGATTGTGCTGCCCCGCCTGATATCGCCTCAAGCAACGCATCCGTATCTAGATCAGCGGCAACTGCAAAATTAAGTGCCTCAGAAAGTCCTTGAACAAGGCCGGCGATACAAATCTGGTTACACATTTTGGCCTGTTGCCCCTTGCCGGCATTCCCCATCCGGACAACGCGCGCGCCATAGCACTCCATGACAGGTAAAGCTGTATCAAAAACAGCCTGGTCACCACCGACCATAACTGTAAGCGTCCCATTTTCAGCGCCTGCCTGCCCACCGGATACAGGTGCATCGAGAACGCCAACGGAACGCAACTTCCCTGCTGCATAGATCTGGCTGGCTACATCAGCCGAAACGGTACTGTTATCAACATAAATTGAGCCTGGCTTCATGGCGGCAATGGCTCCTTTTTCGTTTAGGGCAACCGCGAGCACATCTGGGTCATCACCAACACAGGAAAAAACAAAATCTGCTTCAGCCGCAGCATCAGCTGGGTTTTTGGCATAAGAGCCGCCGTGTTCGGCAACCCACTTCTCAGCTTTTTTGGTGGTGCGGTTGTATACCGTCACGTCATGCCCAGCCCCAGCGAGATGCCCTGCCATTGGATATCCCATGACACCCAATCCTAGGAATACAATTTTTGCCATTTGATACTACCTTTTCTATTGTCTATATGGTTTTTAGGGGCAGGAAAGCATCTCGATCAATGCCGACTTATCATAACTGGTGAATAAGATCTTACCAATCAAGCGTGGTGGCCTTATAATGCCTTCGTGACCACAAAAAAGGGTAACACATGACTGTTCTATCCAGCCAGCAAGACATCGAAATTCTTATAACCGAAGCAGAAATTGCCTCGCGGACTACGCAGATGGCTCATATCATTTCCGATCATTATCGTGGAACAAAACAACTTGTTGTTGTAGGGCTGCTGAGAGGCTCTTTTATCTTCATTGCTGATCTGGTGCGACGCATTGATCTACCAGTGGAGGTGGATTTCATGACGGTCTCTTCGTACGGGAACGAAAAAGTTTCGTCGCGGCAGGTTAGGATCATTCAGGATTTAGAAACAACAATAAAAGGGCGTGATGTCCTGATCGTAGAAGACATCATCGACACCGGCCATACATTGAGCCAGGTTTATGAAATTCTGCGAACACGGTCTCCAAAGTCCCTTAGAGTTTGCACACTACTGAACAAACCCTCACGTCGCGAGATTGAGGTGCATGTTAATTGGGTTGGGTTTGATATTCCTGATGAATTTGTTATCGGCTATGGTATTGATTTTGCCCAGCAGGGACGTAATTTGCCGCACATCGGCGTGGTCCGTAATTAGCCAGTCCGATCAATCCAAAAAATCCTCCTCATACCGATAATGTGAGAGGGGAACAGCACCCTCTTCCGTTATTAACACCTGTTCCTCCAGCTTAATACCCTCTCTGCCGCCAACAGCACCGACATAGGCCTCTACACACAAGGTCATCCCAGGTTCGAACCTACCGCCATAACCATGCGCCTCAACATCTTCGGGATAACGAACACAGGGGTATTCATCACAAAGCCCGACACCGTGTGCCAGAACACCGTAGCGCAAAGCCCTGTATTCCTTTGGCAGACGATGCGCAATCAGCGTCATATCAGCAAAGGTCATGCCTGGCTCGATTAGATCAATATTGACCATCACATGCTCATAGGCAATCTGATAAAGCGCCCTCTGTTCGACGCTTGGTTTGGCATCACCGACAATCCAAGAACGCGAAATATCACAGCAATAGCCATATGTGCCAACGAGATCCGTGTCAAAAGCTAAAATGTCGCCATTCTACATGATTCGAGGGCCACATTCCTGAAACCAGGGATTCGTTCGGGGACCTGAGGACAGGATTCGCGTCTCGATCCACTCACCGCCACGTTTTATGTTGCCAGCATGCAGTTCTGCCCACATTTCAGTCTCGGAAATGCCCGGGCGCATGACGTTGCGCATTTCCTCAATTGAGGCCTCACAAGCAGCAATTGCGCAACGCATTGCCCTAGCTCATTTTCATTCTTGATTGCGCGCGCGTGCTCAGTCAGAAGCTGGCCCTCAAGAACATCCACACCATGGGCGCGAAGGCTGGCGTAGCCAATATGCTCAATCTTATCAACGGCCAGCCGTTTATTGCTGCCAGCATATTGGCGCATCAAATCAAGCACCTGATCAGCAAAGACGGCAGCGGCTTGCTCTGTATGGTCCCCGGTTTCAAAATAGAAAAAACTCGCCCCATGGCGTACCTCACCGACTAAGGGCAAATGAGCCGATAGATGTTCACAGTTGTGAAAATCCCACAGAGTTACCTTGCCTTCAGGCGGCACGAAACACGCTCGCGCTTGATTATGGGCAATCCATATTTGCATATTGGTGGTGTCTGTCGCGTAGCGGATGTTCAAAGGATCAAACAAAAGCAATCCAGCACAATCATGCTGGCGAATCTGCTCCTGCAAACGACCTAGTATATATTCACGCAAGGCCGGCATGTTTGGTGTCGACAGGCCTAGATTTTCCCATTCGGCGAAGGCTAATGCCGTCGGTCCTATTTCGACGCGATCGTTATCGTTGGGGGTATTGTCAGATTTTAGATGCGCACGGCGCGAAGGGTCAATCTTACGATTGGAACCAACGATTAAATCATCCATATTGCACCTCATTGACAACCGGTGGCGATTTGACGGTGACCCGTTACAATAGGCATATCAAGTGCTATTTATTCACATCGACAACAACGCGACCTTTGACTTGTCCCTCAAGAATTTTCTTGCCAAAGGATGGCAATTCAGCCAGCCCAATCTTTGTCACCATCTCAACGAGTGGCCCCTTAGGCATTTCCTCTGCGAGAGCCCGCCAGATCTTGGCGCGCTTATCCATCGGATAGGCGACCGAGTCGATGCCGAACACATTAACCCCGCGCAACAAAAATGGCATGATATTACCGCTGAGTTCAGCTCCCCCAGCGTTACCAAGCGCCGCCAGACCCGCGCCATAATTCAGCTGTTTGAGAATGCGCCCCATTAGTGCACCACCTACACTATCAATGCATCCACCCCAGACGCTGGACTCTAGAACCTTGCCGGGATCGTCAAGCATTTCGTCACGGGTGACGATGCGCGCCGCACCTAGCCCAAGTAAATAATCGGCAATTTCGGCACGGCCAGTCACCGCTGCAACTTTGTAGCCCTTGCTTGCAAGAAGGATGATGGCAACCGATCCAACGCCGCCGCCAGCGCCCGTAACAAGGATTTCACCACTATCTGGGTTCATTCCATCACTCTCTAGGCGTTTGATCGCCAGCATGGCGGTGAAACCTGCGGTACCAAGACACATGGCCTCAAAAGTGCTGAGCCCCTCAGGTAGCGGCGTCAGCCAATCAGCCTTTTCATTTGCCTTTGTCGCATAACCACCCCATCTGATCTCACCGCCGCGCCATCCATGCATGATGACCTTGTCCCCTGGCTTATAACGGTCATCGCTGCTATTAATCACTGAGCCAGCAAAATCGACTCCTGGAACATGTGGATAGGTTTTTACCAGACGACCCAAGCCATTTAGGCACAGACCATCCTTGTAGTTGACCGTTGAATACTCAACAGCGATGTCGACCTCGCCATCTTGGGGCAATCGGTCCTCAGAAACCTCCTCAACATTTGCTGAGATCAAGTTATCTCCAGCCTGATTGATAATTAGCGCCTTAAACATTTCGTTTACCTTTAGTAGAATTTATCTTTAGTCACAGTATAAAGTTGCTAGGATTATATCTCCCAGTCCTTTGACTCGGCAATAGCACTACTGGGTTTGTGAAAAAAACTATTTTGCAGGTGAGAGCCTCATAAATTGATGATTGGCTTATGAGAGAAGTGACACCACTACAGGCTTATGAAGAACTGGCCGCCGATGACACGGCTGTTCTAGTGGATTGCCGGACTCGGACGGAATGGGTCTATGTAGGCATTCCGGATCTATCAGAAATCGGCAAGCAGGTTGTCCTTGAGAGCATCTCTGACGAGGCTGGCCAACTCAACTCAAAATTTATCACCCGCATTGGCGAGATTATTGGCCCTGACACCCCGATATATGTTATCTGCAAGATCGGTCTCAGATCAGCCAACGCATGCCGACTTCTTGAATCCTCCGGTTACTCTCAGGTTTGTAACGTAATAGAGGGTTTTGAAGGATGCGTTGACCTATATGGGCACCCATCAAGTGTTGAAGGCTGGAAATTTCATAATCTCCCATGGAAACAGGTATGAACGCTCTCGGGCACAATGACTTGGGATAACAAATTTAGGATTTCTATCTAAATAGATTTTTCATTCAAGTTAAGTCACACCATTGAACTCAAAAGACTAGATATCGAGGTAAGCATCACGTCAAACTAACTTAAGTGCTTTGACCCACACCGTCGATTTCGACCACAATTTTCGTTTTTAGTGCATTGACTTGGCAATAATTTTAGTAACAGAAAGTCTTGCACTCCTTTATCGCTCACTGCGCGTTAAGCGAATAACCCACCCACCTCAGCCATATCTGCTGTGTCGTGTAATCATTGCATCCTGTAGAGGTCTTACTCGGCAAAGGCGGGCGGCGCGAGCACCTAGGAAAAGAAATCCTCCAAATTACGTTCAATAGTACGTTTCCTAATCAAACTGACATTAAATCGCAGATATACGAGAATTTGACTGACATATTTTATCACTTTATATGCAGGGTGTTTTCAAATCACTGCAAAAAGTGGAATAAGAAAAATAGAAAGACAAAAGCTCCATACCATTGCCTGTGCAATTGCATCTGTCTTTCCATCATATCTGCTGGCGAAGGTAAGCGCCATCACACCCACTGGAGCAACAGTCACTAATAAAGTTGTTCGCGCTGCCTCAATCGAATATCCGCCTACTATAACAATAATCCCAAAGCCAACTATAGGATGAACGAGCATTTTTAAACCCGTGATAGCTCCAGCCAGTTTCAGACTGTTTCGTGAAATTGGCCCGGCGAGCAAAATGCCAGAGGCAAAGAGGCCGCATGGCGCGGCGGCATCAGCGATAAAACCAGCAAATCTGATGATCGCGAGAGGTACGCCAAAGGGGTTTAAGTTTATCATCACTCCAAGCGCAAGCGCAATAAGTAGTGGATTCTGTAACTGACTAGATATTGCTCGCATTGGACCCATAGAAGGATTTTTGTGAACATCGAGAATAATCACAGTCAGCGTAAAAACAATGATATCGATGGTGATAATACTGCGTACGGGGATGGTCATTATCGGTTCAAAGGCAAATTTTGCGATTGGATAAACAAACAGCACGTGGTTAGCAAAGGATGCTGCAAGCCCACACAATATTGCAGCCCTGAAACCAAGACCGAAGCATTTCTTAGAAACAAAAAATCCAGCCATGTAGACCATCAATTCACTGACAAGATAAAGACCTGCAAGAACCGGGTCGAGGCGCGAGACATCAGTGGTAATTATAATGTTGATTATAATTGCCGGCGCACTGATTTGAGCAATGAATTTGAAAATGGAATTAGCATCAAGCTGACTAAAAATATTACGCCGTCCGACAAAATAACCCGCCACAAAAATGAATGCGACAGGTAAAACTGAGCTCAACAGCGTGTTAAAAATGCCTGCCAATATAAATCCCCTTATTAGAAACCTGAAAAGTTAACATGCCAAACCCTACCCCGTGTATCAATCAACCCATGACCAACATCAGTCCAAAGAAAAAAGCAGAGAAAACTTCCCTTCGCCTGGCGATTAAAACAAACAATGAAATAGATACCCTTGTATTCGCCAGTTGAAGCTGGCAGCATCTGGCAAAATCACACAGGAAAACACTGGGGCAAATCTCCCTTGAGCGCGCAGTTTTCCATTTCGATACCAGCACAAATCATAGCATTTTGGTCTGGCGGCGTGATCGAGAGCATACAACACGGGATCTCCAATATTGGCATCAAAACAGGGCATGATCCATACCATCATCTTCTCCACCGTGATGTTTGTGTTGGCATACCTTATTTATGTCCTACCGTTTTTTCTAATGCACGCATTGTTCACAAAAAATGACGTCTTCAATCCTGCGGCGATATTTCCAACCTCCGTGGTCTTCGTTCTTCTCAGGCTCTATGTGACGAAGGGTCTAACCAACAAGGTGCTCAAAGGATTTATTTATTACGGGATGGGTGTTGGCTTATTAGCTTTGATGTCCCTGCTGGTTATGATGTCAGTCGGAAGCGCATTAAGCCTTGATGGCAACGTTGCTGGCTGGCTGGCCATTGGAACACTTGCTGCGCTGACGGCATACTGCATCTTCAATGCAAAGCGCATTGCTGTCAAAAAGCTCACGCTAACTTCAGATAAACTTACCGAAATTCGGCACCTTGCCTTTATTAGCGATGTCCATGTTGGATCAAATCCTCCTGGCCATTTGAAGCGGATTTGTGACCAGCTCAGAAAGCTGAAATTCAATAGCCTGCTGATTGCCGGTGATCTTTTTGACAGCAGCGATTTCCATTTTGAGGATATTGCTGCACTTGGTACGATAGATACTGACATTTACTTCGTGACTGGCAATCACGAGGGATATGTCAAAGGATTTGAGACTCAACTGGCCCGTTTCCATGAGCTAAACATCAGAGTTCTAGAAAATGAGGCTTCCGATCTTGATGGTATCAACCTTATCGGCATCAGCGACCAGCAGTCTATATTAGCTCGTTCAGAAGCTGTGGAAAGGCTCTATCGCTCGGACAGCTATAATATCGTCCTTGTGCATCAGCCATCCATTTGGGACAAGACTCGAAACAAGGTTGATCTGATGCTTTGTGGACACACTCACAACGGCCAAATTTTCCCATTCAGCCTTATTGTCAGATTGCACTTCCGCTATGTCTATGGCTTGTTCAACAACGGCGCGTCTAGCCTTTACGTGTCTTCGGGCGCTGGATGCTGGGGGCCGCGCATGCGGCTCGGTTCAAGGAATGAAATCGTGCTAGTTGAGCTACGGCCTGTTTAACTAAACTAGACTGAGGGAAAAGTTCCGTTTTGGCCTGTCAAATTGTCATTGGTCGGGCATTTGTTGACCTTAACCTGTCGACCACCTTTGACCCGGACTGGCCAAATTCCTGGGAATCTGTTTCAACCATCAAGGCTTATAAATGCGCTGCCCGCGCCAATTATCGCTTTGGCGGAGCATAGTTCAACCTGACATAGTCCTCGACAAACCCGGCTTTTTGAATGTTTGAATAGGAGTGCTGTGGATCGCCTGGCGCTGCTTCCCCGGTACAGGTGAACATACGCGTACAACCTCGATCTAGGGCAAACTGGACGCGGTGACAGAGCAGCGAAGACTGGCTGCCTCGGCGGCGAAACTGAGGTGAGGTTGCGCCAAAGTCCATCCATGCTGTTTCACCATCTATGAACACTGCACCGGTCCCCGCTGCAGTATCGCCGTCATACGTCATGAAAACATGCCATCCTGGAACATTTGGCAACAGGGCGATCCACGGGCGCGCTTCATCACCAAGGTCAAATGCGTCACAAAGTATACCTGCTAAATCTTTGCCAGCATTGGCATTAATTTTACAGATTGAGAGATCGGTGCTGATCGGAGCAACCGCCTCGTGACCTCGGCAAAATTTTTGCCAACTGCGAGTCTTCTCCAGCCCTTTCTCTATCAACCATTCACCTATTTCTGTTGGCTCAGCGTCTGGGTGGATGTGAATGAAATACCGCTCAACGCCAGCCACCTCGTAGGCTTCGACAAGTTCAGCAATTGTTTCCTTGGATTCTGGTTTTCCGAGTCCAACACCGATCGTTCGGTTGAGGACAATCGCAGATGACGGTAGAGCGCTGACGATCGACGCAAACCCCGCGCCAATGGTCTTCCCGCTAATACCAAGGCTTGCACAAATTTCCTCTGGAATATTTTCGTGCAGAGCTTCCAGGGCTGTGCGTTCGATGTCGATGATCGCTGTGCTCACTTGGGGGCCTTCCTAACATCTCCCGATGCGATATGATGTAGCGCTCTAGCGGGCGGTGGTATAATGGTATGTCCTGGCCGGATTATGGCACAAACCTGATAAGAATGCATCCGGTCATGGAATCGTTCCCATTTCATCCATTCACGATGGTTTTGACCTTCGCATCGAGGCGCTTTTTGTTGGCGTTTCGGGTGTAGCGTTCTAGTTCTTAATGTCTCCCAGCCGCCGAAAGCCATGATCTGGCGCGCCCTGCACCCGAGTCTCTCTAATTGGGACGCCATTGCCTTTCGCAAACCATGAG
The DNA here is from genome assembly GCA_902623185.1 of uncultured SAR116 cluster alpha proteobacterium. Classification (GTDB taxonomy): domain Bacteria; phylum Pseudomonadota; class Alphaproteobacteria; order Puniceispirillales; family Puniceispirillaceae; genus MED-G116. Next base: position 5,627 of record CACNSW010000006.1, on the reverse strand, counting down.
GCGGGCACTGGGCAAGTCCTACCTCGTCGCATCATATGCTCATGCGATTGCCAAAACCAGTAGAGGTGAAGGGCTTGTTGAATTCTGTGATAATATACCCCAAGTCCCCTTTAGGATTGGTATCAATGATTTGCCGAAGCTCATCTAGAATTGGGATATAAACCAGCCCCAGCCTTTTCCTGCCTAATCTTCATCCAGCCGTTTCTGACATGCTGACGTCCCATGCGAACTACATCGCTGCGGCGCTGGCCTGTATATAGAAATAATGCCAACGCCAACCTAGCTTTAGTGCCGATGGATGAGTTCGCTCATATTATTCAACCTCATCTAGGGTGCAAGAATAAAAGGTTTCGAGATTGTCCGATTTGATCAATTCGACGTCTACCGCAGGATTACTGGCTACCAGTTCCACTTGGATGGCGACCACGTTCACTTGTCTGAGCACCTTGGGTCGCCCGTCAGCAGATTCGGGACGGTCAGCCATCTTATTGTGCATCATAACCAGGTGGTTCGCCTGAAGCTGAGAGTATCGCTTTTGGCAATGCTCTTCGCGGAACCGATCCAGTATGCATCGTCTGACCTGCTTGGTGCTTTCAACCAGCTTCTTCTATTGCGTTTAGTTGTAGTATTCGACAACAAGGCATGGATCAAATTTTTCCCGCTGGTCGAACGCTTTCCCGGTTTTGAGTTATCCAAATAGTATTTTGCTATTTTGGTGTAGTCGTCCCAAAACTATAGGGAACCCAATGGTCCCCGAAATCTAATGCATTTCCCGTTCTGGTTTCGGTTCCTTCAATAGAGACGGGGATTGTCCTTTCGGTCCTTCGAGACATCAAGATGCCTAATCTATACCCTCATCCCAGTCATTCTCCTGTTATTTTAGGTTGCGGTGATTGGTAGACTTGGCGCGGGGACAAAAAAATAATGTGTTTTGAAATAATTGCCTTTTAGTCAATTTCACGCTCTGCCCAACCAGCAATAAAATGCTCTAACATGATTACTACATAGTAAAGCCCGATACCGAGCACTGCTAGTGATATTAACACAGCAAACATAAGTGGATAATCGGAATTAGTTTTGCCACTGTCAAACAGAGCGCCTAGTCCCCTTCCGTGAGGAGACACTATTTCCATCAAATTTGTGCCGATAAATGCTAATGTCACAGCTACTTTTAGAGCGCCAAAAAATTCCGGCATCGTTTTCGGCAGCGCTATCTTCCAAAAGATTGCAATTTTCGAAGCGCCAAGTGACCTGAGTATATCGCGGTACTCAGGCTCAAGAGTCGAGAGGCCTATTGAAACTGAAACAGCAATTGGAAAGAAAGAAATCATGAAAGCAATCAGCACGGTATTTAAATCATGTTGGCCGACAAAAATCAGCGCTACAATTGGAACCACCGTAGCTTTTGGGATCGCATTAAAACCAACAAGAAGGGGATAAAGACCTTCTCGAGCAAATCGTGATAAACCCATCAGCATGCCAATTGCGGAACCAACTAAAATTGCTAACAGCAAACCGACAACGGTACGCCAAAGTGTTTCCCAACCGTAGATTAGAAATAGGCCTTTGAAACGCCAAAAGGCTGGCCACAAATCGCTTGGTGACGCCATTTTGTAGTTTGGCCAGTCATTTACCCAAACTAAAACTTCCCACAAACTTAGAAAAGTTAGGATAGCGAGTGTAGCTGAAAAAATCTGCCTCATATGCGACGTCCTTCGTTTTGGCGAGCTATTTTAATTTGCTCACGAAGCGTGTTTAGCGTCTGGCTGGCTTCAGGTGTATATAGATCATCAAGATTTTTTTGTCCGCGCTTTGCTAGAACCTCAGTATGTTGCAAAGTAGCCGGCCTGCCTGACAGAACAAAAATCTCATCAGCTAGAAAAATCGCTTCCCGAAGATCATGCGTTATGAGCAGGCCGGTGAAAGGCTCCTCTGATCGAAGGCGATGCATTGTCTGCCACAGGTCCTCACGTGTAAAAGCGTCCAGCGCAGCAAATGGCTCATCTAAAATCAAAACTTCAGGTCGATGGACTAAAGCACGGCAGAGTGAAGCTCGTTGACGCATTCCACCAGATAGTTCTGACGGACGTTTTTCTTCAAAACCGTTTAAACCGACTAGTTCTAATAGGTTACGGGCACGCGCCTCCCGCTCGAACATGTTTAGGTTGTTGGGAACTATTTCCAAGGGCAACATAACATTCTTTAATATGCTACGCCATTCTAAGAGCACCGGATTTTGGAAGGCCATACCCACAACCGGTCGAGGAGAAGTTACCTTCTGGTCTTGGAGCCACACGCTTCCCTCATCGGCTTGCAAAAGACCGGCAACAAGTCTAGTGACCGTGGACTTTCCACAACCTGAAGGACCAACAATGGCGCTAAAGCCATTCTTTGGTACGGACATAGTTAGTTTATCAAGAACCCGGATTTTGCCAGAACTTGTATTGAATGTATGCGAAACGTTATTGATTCTGATTAATCCATTCTCTTCTTGAGATTTCATAAACTATCCGACTCATTATACAGCCCAATTTCTTGGGCTGTATGTTAAGTTACTTTATTGCAATGGTATAGCTCCCTTAGGGAGATATTCATCAGTGAAGTATAAAGAAGCATTTGGTGCGATTTTGTAGTCATAGGTCTCACCAAGCTGCTCTATTGCTTCAGCAAATCTGGTTTTGTCCACGACCCCCATACCATTGGTTATGACGTAATCTGTTAAGACGTTAGCATCAATGGCAAGCTTAAGTCGACGCTCTTCTAGTTCAGCGTCTGCAGCGGGGTTGCGCTTGATCAAAGCTTGTGCAGCTGACCCTGGGTTATCGATAGCATCTTTCCAGCCTTCAGCAACAGCAAGCAAAAAACCCCTGATTATATCCGAATTAGCTTTGGCAAAATCGGTGTTAATGATTATGGCGTTTCCATAAAGCTTTAGACCGTGATCGGCCATGAGAATAGTGGAAATGTCATCCTCCGGGACTCCAAGTCTGACCAAGTTAAGAAACGATGAAAAAGAAAAGCCTGTAACGGAGTCAACCTTGCCCTCTGCGAGCATTGGCTCCCGCGTAGGAAATCCGACAGGCTCTACTTTTATTTTTTCGATATCAATCCCATTGGCCTTAGCAAAAGAAGGAAATTGAGCCCATGCGCCATCCGGTGGAGGCGCACCTAAAACTGAACCCTCAAGATCTCCAGGTCCACTAATTCCCAACGATTTTCGGCCGATTACAGCAAATGGCGGCTTATCATAAATCATCATAGCCGCAGTAACAGGCGCTCCGGGGTTTTGGTCTAGAAATTTTATAAGTGAATTTATGTCAGCAAATCCAACAGGGAACGCACCCGTCGCTACTTTTGGAATAGCATCGATTGAACCCTTACCAGGAGAAATTTCAACCTCAAGACCTGCATTAGCGAAGTGTCCATTGTCTATAGCCAAAAAATATGGCGCCGAGGGGCCTTCAAATTTCCAATCTAAAGCAAACTCGAGTTTTGTTATCGCGTGTGTTGCCGTCGTTGTGAGAAATACTGTGATGAGAGCTAATGACAGCTTTGAAATTACTTTGATCATTGAATTACTCCGGAGATTTCATTTTACTTGTTTATGCTCAGTGAAAGGCTAATCAGACCTGAAAGCCAGTCTTAAATTTTTGGCTCAGCGATGCAATTTTTGCATCACTCACAACAATAGTTTTCTAGGATTTTAATTATAGGCAACCGTTGTTTATTACTTGCATTTCAGGGCTAACTGCAGGTGCAATCGCCCTGGCAAGATGCAACCAGTATTGTAGGGGCTTTCGTTATTGCCCCGCAATGGTTTTTGGGTAGCGCTAATTTGTCAAGGAAATAAGTGACTTGATTTTGACTTTGATTGACGAAATTACTTTGTTTAGATGGCAAGATCTTGGACTTTCGATTCAAACAAATCGTCTGCACTTTCGCTCAGCGACACTCAAACGCTGGCGCATGGCACACCGAATATTTTGAAACATTTGGTTTTAATTTTTGCATAAGTCTAAATGAAATTGTCAGAAGAGATACTTGCCAACCAATCGATTGAATGGAAATACGCCGCTTATCCTCCTCCCACCCACCAAGACCCGAGGCTCAAGGCGCAAGCACTCCAGCCCAATCATCCTGCCCCTTCGTTTGAAAGGCGGTCTGGGTTGGCAAACTGCATCAGTAACCCCTGTCCGTGGAGCGTGGTGCTAGGACAATGGCCCTCCAAACCCGACCCTTGGTTCAGGTAAGGTTGCAGGTAAGATTTTGATAGTTGACCTGTGGGCGAGGTTTGCTAAGCTGTTGATATAGCTGGATTCAGTCACTTGTTGGTGCTTATGAGAGGCGTCGAGCTTCTGCCCCAGGGCACCATTTTCCAAGCTTCAAGGTCCGTGGACCGTAGCTCAAGTGACTGTTTCCATGGATCACGGTTCTTGAACCCGGCCCGATAAGTTTTCTATCCAAATATAAGTGATGGAGTTTTACATGAAGTTTGATAGTGAAATAGGCAAACTGGCGCGCCTAATGGCCGAGAGCATAGCAGGAACATCAAGGCGCAACGCCATTTTAAGTGAAATGCGAATACAGCCTGGAGACACTATCATTGATGTAGGGTGCGGAGCTGGTCATCTATTGCCTCACCTAGCAAAAGCCGTTGGAGGCTCTGGCAGGATTTATGGACTCGACCCCAGCACTGACCAAATGGAGCAAGCCAAAAAGCGATGTGAGGATTTCCAAAATATAAGTTTGATCAACGAGAATGCCGACAAAAGCGATTTGCAGGACGAAAGCTGTGACTCTGCAACCTCAACACAAGCTCTCGAATACATAGCAAATGTCGACGCTGCTTTGGACGAAATTACCCGTATTATTAAGCCTGGCGGAGCATTCGTGAACATTTCCATTTTATGGGATCATTTTAAATTCTTTGGTGCCGACGAAAAACTAAATGACAAAGTTCACGAAGCTTTCAGAGCGCATTGCAGTCATCAAATGCTTCCAATGGAATTGCCGGGCAAACTTGCGCATCGTGGTTTTAGTATGATCAGAGATAAATCGCTCGCATTTTTAATCACAAAAAGAGATGAGAATTCACCGGCTCGCTATACTGAGGCTGTCATGGCAAATTTTGCCCTGACCCAGGGTATGACCGAGGCAGAGGTGTCAGATTGGAAGGCGCAATTGGAAGCGGCTGAGCAACAAGGGCGATTTGGTTTCACTAGCTTTCCAGTCTTGACGATCGGTTATCTTAATTAATTTTTGACGACACAAGTCTAAAAGCAGACAACTTTCCCATCCACCCATGCATGACGGTAAGGCTGTGTCCTTGGCCAAATTGATGGCCTACAACTTCGGTGGTCCAGCCGCCGATTGCGTCGATGATGTCGGCAGGGCATTCAATGGCACGGAGGCAATCCCGCAGACTGTGCCGGAAGGAGTGGATGACGCATCCATCTGGCACCCGTGGCTTCAGCCATTTGTTCAGCGCCGCACTGGCAGAGTTCGCATTGCATTTGGCTTCGCTGCAGTATTTGGGGAAGGCGAGGGTAGAGCCTGCATCTTTGATCCTATGGGCTGCCCAGAGTGATGCCCCCACCAGCGGCACCTGTCTGCTGCTGGATGACGTC
>CACNSW010000005.1 GCA_902623185.1 uncultured SAR116 cluster alpha proteobacterium | reverse complement strand
TCTGAAAATTTCTGCTTTGCAGTGATTTTTGGATTAAAATTATTCCGTAACCAAGTCATCTGGCGCTTTGCGTAATGCCGGCTGTTCCGTTTTGCCAATTCGGCAGCGCGCTCCAGAGTTAATTCATTACGCAGGTATGCTAGCAACTCGCGTACCCCAAGAGCCTTCATCACCGGCAGGCCCTTATCCAATGCTCGGTCCGCAAGCCGCGACACCTCATCAATCGCCCCGGACTGAAGCATCTCATCAAAACGCGCATTAATCCGCGCGTAGAGTATCTCACGTGGAGGCAGTAACGCCACTGGCAGGGGAGTGCCAGCGAACCGGCCAACATGGGGATCAGCCTGCCAGGCAGAAAGTGGTCTGCCTGTTGCCTTTACCACGCCCATCGCCCTTATCAGACGTTGGCTATCATTAGAAAACAACCGCTCAGCAGAGATCGGATCATATTGCGCCAGTTCCGAACGAAAGGCCTCGCCTCCAATATCTTCAAGTAAGGCAACACAGTACTCGTGAACCGGTAAAGGCACTTTAGGAATAGACGCAAGGCCATACAGGCCAGCATTGATATACATGCCGGTGCCGCCAACAAAGATTGGCAGCTTGCCAAAGGCACGCGCGGCGGTCATCGCCTTAGCCGCCACTGCAAGCCAGCTTGCCACCGATGCGCCTTCGGCCCCGTCAACCACGCCATAGAGTTCATGCTGCGCGCGCCGCATAGCGGCACCATCCGGGCGCGCAGTTAGAATATGCAAATCAGCATAGAGTTGCATTGAATCAGCATTGATGATGACACCATCTAAGCGCTCAGCAAGCGCCAACGCTAGCGCCGATTTGCCCGAAGCGGTGGGACCGGCGATGATAACAAAGCGCTCACCCCATGGGCCGGCCAAGTGGTACCGGGGTGATGCAGGCACTGCTGATAACTTGTTATCTGCGCACATTTGGTCTAGTTCCTTTTTGCTTCCTTACCCAACTAAAAACTAGAGATCGCACTATGCAGCATGTTCTTGTTTTTTCAACCTCTGCTCTTTCAGCCAATTTCAGTGATGTGACCATTGCAGGTCTCTTGCAGCGCTCAGGCTTACCCGCTACAGGAAAATCACCCAACTGGCTAGCACCCGGACAGGCCGCGGAAATGCCATATGACAATCTGGCAGTTAAAGATATCGCTGCCCTCAGGCAGATAGCCAATGCGGCGCAGATAGACGTTAATATGATTGCCGCAGGGAACAGGCGAAAGACATTATTGCTTGCCGATATGGACAGCACAATCATCAACGGCGAATCTCTGGATGAAATGGCGGCAATTGTCGGCCTTGGCGATGTTGTCGCCGACATTACAGCTCGATCAATGAATGGCGAACTGGATTTTGAGGCAGCGATTGATGCGCGCGTGGCAATGTTTGCCGGGCAATCGGCCAGCCTGTTTGAAGCGACTCTGGCAGCTATACGGCTTACAGCTGGTGCCCGCACTCTGGTTCAGACGATGCGCTACAATAAAGGGCATTGCTATCTTGTATCCAGCGGATTCACTCCAATTGCAGCCCAGGTCGCCAATTTATGCGGTTTTCACGCCGCACATGCTAATGAAATGATCATCAGCAACGGCGTGATTACCGGCAAAGTAAAAAAACCTATTTTAGGAAGTGATTCAAAGGCGCAAATACTTAAGCGCTATTGCCATGAGCATGAACTGGATTTCGCAGATACCGTTGCCATCGGAGATGGAGCAAATGATATAACGGTGCTGAAAGCTGCTGGAATGGGCGTTGCGTTCAATAGCAAAGCAATGCTGCGCAAGGCGATTGATCTGCAATTGAACCATACAGACTTGACAGGCCTTTTATTCCTGCAAGGCTATCGCGCGACAGATTTTATCTGTAACGATGGAAATTAAGCCTGAGCGGCTGATGTGCATGGAAAAAAGGGGACGCCAACGGCGTCTCCCCTTTGAGTTGACCCCAATTAACACTGCCTAATCATCGGCAAAGCTAATCTGCACGAAGCGCTGATTACCCTCGCGTTCAACGAGGACAAGTATACCCGAACGACCAGCATCCCTCGCTTTTTCAACGGCTTGAGCAAAGGCGCTTACGGTTTCAATTCGGCGCTGACCAAAGCGGCGAATTACATCGCCCGGTTCAAGTCCCTTGTTTGCGGCAGGACCGCCACCGACAACCTCAGTCACAACAACACCCGTTAGTTTTGTATCAAGACCGAGCTCAGCAGCCAGATCAGTAGTCAAATTCTGGACCGAGAACCCAAGCGCGTCAAAGCTCCGACTTTCCGCATCGGCATCCTTGCCAGTTGAACCAACAAGCTCTGCCTTTTCCAGCTCGCCAAGTTCGACAGTCACCGTCATTGACTTGCCCTCACGAAACAATTCGACAGAAACTTTGGAACCGATATCTGTCTCGGCAACAATGCGTGGCAAATCGCGCATTTTTTCTATACGATTACCATCAAAACTAAAGATGACGTCTCCTGGCTCAACCCCAGCCACATCGGCAGGACTGCCCTCATTGACCGAACTAACAAGCGCGCCTTCGGCGGTTTCGAGGCCAAGCGAGCCAGCGATATCAGGCGTTACCTCCTGGATGAAAACGCCAAGCCAACCACGACGCGTAGTGCCGAATTCCTCGAGCTGCGCTGTTACACGCTTGGCCAAATTAGACGATATTGCAAAACCGATCCCAACAGAGCCACCCGACTGCGAGAATATGGCAGTGTTGATACCAATCACTTCGCCATCAAGATTAAACAGCGGCCCCCCTGAATTTCCTCGGTTAATTGAAGCATCGGTCTGGATGAAATCATCATATGGTCCGTTGCCAATATCACGCCCCCGGGCTGAGACAATGCCCGCTGTCACTGTCCCACCGAGGCCAAAGGGGTTGCCAATGGCAAGCACCCAATCACCAACACGCAACTTGTCAGAGTCGCCAAACTCTACTGCGGTTAGTTCGACACCATCGGGGTCAATTTTCAGTACTGCGATGTCGGTTTTCTGATCTTGGCCAAGCACCTTGGCCTTAAAGGACTTATCATCCGAAAGACCGACGGTGATTTCCTCAGCGTTTTCGATCACATGATAGTTGGTGACAACGATGCCTTTTTTATCAATAATGAAACCGGAACCAAGTGAGGAGGACCTGCGCTTTCGGTCATTGTCGCCAAAATTCTTGAAAAATTCCTCAAATGGTGAACCAGGAGGGAATTGTGGCATATCGCTCGACGGCCCCTTGCTGACAATTGTAGTTGTTGAAATATTGACCACTGCCGGCGACAGTTTTTCCGCCTGATCGGCAAAGCTGTCAGGGCGCTCGGCTGCGCCCACAGTAACCGACAAAAACACCACCACAAAACCAGCGATTGCGGGTATCAAGGCCTCTTTGGCAGGCCGAAGGGGCCTTACAAATGTCTTAATCATCGGGTTTGACTCTCCTGTTTGCCACAAAATAGCAGAAAGCGGGTGCCCCCGCTCTCCGTTAGACAGTAAATATAGACACCATGACCAAATCATGGCGAAGCTATGGTTATTTTAGCGCAGCACCATTCTTGTCCTTGAAGAAGCGGAAGAAGCTGCTAGAAGGTGACAGTACCATTGACGTACCCTCCTTGCCCATAGCGTTCCGATACGCTTCCATCGACCTGTAGAATGAGAAAAACTCCGCGTCCTGACCAAAGCTCTCGGCATAGATCCGAATTGCTTCAGCATCGCCGGCACCGCGCGTTTCCTGCGCTTTACGCTGCGCTTCGGATATAATGACCGTTCTAGTCTTTTCAGCATCGGCACGGATCTTCTGAGCTTCCTCCTCACCTGTTGCGCGGAACTCTTTTGCCTCTCGTTCACGCTCAGATTTCATCCGGTTGAAGATGTTCTGACTGGTTGCCTCGGGATAGTCAGCACGGCGCAACCGAACATCAATTATCTTGATGCCAAGCGAAGCCACCGAAGCATTCACCTCGTCGCCGATGGAACGAGTGATGTCATTCCGCTGACCGGTCAGAATTGAGGCCAATGTCTCACGGCCGAGAGCTCTACGGACAGATGAGTCGATGATTGCTTCGAGACGACCCCGCGCTCCCAACTCGTTCCTTACTGTCTGGAAAAAGAGTAGCGGATCAGAAATCTGGTAGCGGGCATAAGCATCTACCTGCAGACGCTTTTGGTCCGACAAGATCACTTCTTCAGCATCCTGAGGAATCAGGCTTAAGACACGTTTCTCGTAGTAGACGACATCTTGGATGAACGGCAACTTGAAGGCAAGACCTGGCTCCTGGATGGTCCGCTTTGGTTCGCCAAATTGCAGTACCAACGCCTGCTGTGTTTGGTTGACAGTGAACAGCGCTCCATAGAGAGCGATGGCTATCAAACCCAGGATAGCAATAGCAAAAATACGAATAGGTCCCATTTTATGTGCCTCCCGCCGTTTTGTTTAGCTCTTTAAGCGGAAGGTAAGGGACGACGCCGCTACCTGATGAGTCCTCATCAATTATGATTTTCTCAACATTCGTAAAGATTTCTTCAACAGTTTCAATATAGATCCGTTCGCGCGTTACATCCGGGTCGGCCGCATAGGCCCTGTAAACTTGGTCAAAACGGGATGAGTCTCCTTTTGCCCGGTTCATTACCTCAGCTTCATAGGCCTCCGCCTCGGCAATCAACTTCGCCGCTGCACCGCGTGCCCGTGGCACAATGTCATTTCGAAACGCCTCTGCCTCGTTTTTCAGGCGATCACGGTCCTGGCGCGCCCGTTGGACCTCATTAAACGCGTCAATAACATCTGAAGGAGGATCGACGGCAAGCAACTGTACATCGCGGACCCTCACCCCAGCTCGATATTCGTTAAGCAAATCCTGCAACTGTGTTCGAGCTTGAACTTGAATGTCCTGTCGGCCCTCTGTTAGCGCAGTCTGAATGGCCGTACGACCGATAATTTCACGCATCACTGCTTCTGCGGCCACCTTAATTGTATCATCAGGCTCAGCAAGGTTAAACAAATACTGACCGGCATCGGAAATGCGCCAGAAAACAACAAAATCGATATCTACGATGTTTTCATCTCCGGTAATCATCTGACTTTCGTCAGCGATATCACGTCGTGATGAGCTGTTGCCGCTGATATCGCGAAAACCGATTTCGATGCGATTATCGCGGGTAACTTCAGGCGTTAGCACTGTCTCAATAGGGTATGGTAAATGATAATGCAGGCCAGGCGCTGTTGTACGGACCCATTCGCCAAAACGCAAAACTACGCCCTGCTGCTGAGGGTTTACCCGATAAAATCCGGTTGCAGCCCAAATTCCTATAAAAATGATCAGCAACAGGAAGAGTGATTTTCCGGAACCTCCTCTGCCGCCTGGCATTATGCGACGAAGCGCGTCACGGCCCTGGCGAATGGCCTGATCTAGGTCAGGAGGTGTCTGGCCACCACCCTGTCCCCATGGGCCGCCGCTGCCGCTACCACCCCGGCCACCGCCTCCCTGGCTCCAGGGGCCACCCTGGTCACCTCCGCCTTGATTATTCCATGGCATGTTGTTCGTTTCTCCGTTAGTTTAAACTTTCTGGCGTAATCGTGTTTCCTAAGGTTACATCAGGAGACAAACCTGCCAAATCGTCTTTCCAAATAAAGCGCCAGCGCCTCGTTACGTTTTGCCCGCCGCTGAGTTGCGATGTTGCAAAACACAGACAAACAAACTATGTCACGAACGAAGCTTTTATAATATTTGCACAGAAATGGTGTTTTTCAAGCATGACTGCCGAATTGAATGAGAGAAAAATCAGCGCAACTCTGCGCACAATTACTGAAAAAGGTAAATCGAATAACATCGTTGACGCTGGTCAGGTTTCCGGCATTGTGATCAAAGATGGGCATGTCGGTTTCACAATCGAGATCAACCCCGCCGATAGGGAGCGCGCCGACGGGCTGCGCTTAGCAGCAGAAAAGGCGGTTCGTGCGTTAGATGGGGTGCTTTCAGCGACTGCGATGCTGACTGCACATCAGAGCGCGAAAGACCGGTCGTCAAAAGGTGCGGGCGGGGATGTCCAAGCACATGACAGCAAAGGTGCCAACGCAGCCACAGGCCACGAAGAGCAAAACACTCCTCACAAACCAGCTAAACATTTGATCGCCGTTGCCTCTGGCAAAGGCGGCGTTGGCAAATCAACAACCTCGATCAATTTAGCGCTGGCAATCGCCGCGACCGGTCAGCGTGTTGGCATTCTCGATGCGGATATTTACGGACCGTCACTACCGCGCCTTATCGGAAAGAATGTCAAGCCGCAGACCGATGGTAAAAAAATCAAGCCGATTCAGGCCTGGGGCCTGCAGACGATGTCGATCGGCTATCTTGTGGCCGAGGACTCACCAACCATTTGGCGCGGACCGATGGTGATGAGCGCGATTGAGCAAATGCTCCGCGACGTTGCTTGGGACAACCTTGATATACTTGTTATCGACATGCCACCAGGCACGGGCGATGCGCAGTTGACGCTCTCGCAACGCACAGCGCTGTCAGGTGCGGTAATCGTCTCCACGCCTCAAGATCTTGCGCTAATCGATGCACGCAAGGGCTTAAATATGTTCCGTAAAGTAAATGTGCCAGTTTTGGGCATAGTCGAGAACATGAGCTATTTCATCTGTCCAGATTGCGGTGGCCGTCAAGAAGTATTTGGCAATGGCGGCGCCCGCGCCGAAGCGGTGGCGATTGGTGTTCCCTTTCTAGGTGAGGTGCCGCTTGAAATGGAAATCCGCGCCACATCTGATCAAGGTAACCCGATCGTAATTAGCCAACCTGACGGATCACATGCGCAGCATTATATTTCAATAGCAAAAAAGGTAGTAGACGGACTAGGCTCTGGTCAGCGTGCCGCGCCGAAGATCGTTGTTGAGTAGTGTTTAGACAAACACCGGTGTTTTTCGTGTTAGCCTGTCATAACGGTAGGCCGGTGCAGTATCCTTAGCAGCTATTTCGGCCTCAATCACGCGTTTCCAAGCGTTGTCTTCAAGCACCGGAAACAATGCCGCTTGCGGCCCGGCGCTAGGGCTGGCTTTGATATATGTCAGCTCTATACGGTTGCACAGCGCAATCCCCATCTCATAAATCTGGCCACCACCAAAAAGGATGATTGCGTTACGCGCTTCCGGCATTGCCGCAATCCAGCCCTTGGCGGCGGCAACAGCAGCCATGAGGTCAGTAACGGCGATCGCACCCTCGGCCTTCCATTTCGGGTTACGCGTCAGAACGATGCTGGCACGCCCAGGCAACGGGCCGCCAATCGAGTCCCATGTCTTGCGCCCCATGATCAGCGGGCAACCCATCGTCAGCGCCTTAACCCGGCGTAAATCATCTGGGAGGCGCCAAATAAGACCATTGCCATCACCAATGATTCTGTTCTCAGCCATCGCGACGACGGCAATCATTTCTGTCTTTTCGGGCATCGCAATCATTGGTCGCTGTTTAAATTTTTCATTGCTCAGACTGCAATTGGCGCAGCGATATGCGCCTGTGGTGCGTAACCGCTTATCTCAAAATCATCAAATGTGAAATCATCAATGCAGGCTGGAGTCCGGTTTATTATCAACCGCGGCAATGACCCAGCCGTGCGAGCAAGTTGTTCACGCGCCTGATCAAAATGATTGGCATAGAGATGTGCATCGCCAAGTGTGTGCACAAAATCACCAGCCTCAAGGCCAGTCACAGTGGCTATCATATGAGTCAATAAAGCATAGGATGCGATGTTAAAAGGAACGCCCAGAAAGATATCAGCGCTGCGCTGATAGAGCTGGCAAGACAATTTACCATCAGAGACAAAAAACTGGAATAGACAATGGCAAGGAGGCAGGGCCATTTTGGGGATGTCAACGGGATTCCATGCTGAAAGAATCAGCCGGCGCGACTCGGGGTTTGTACGAATCATCGCGATAAGATCCGACAATTGGTCAACGGACTCACCATCCAGCCCCTGCCAATGTCTCCACTGCTTGCCGTAGACGGGTCCAAGGTCTCCCTTTTCGTCAGCCCATTCATCCCAAATGGAAACGCCATTCTCCTGTAAGTAACGGATATTGGTATCACCCTTCACAAACCATAAAAGCTCGTAAATGATCGAACGCGTATGCAATTTTTTCGTGGTTAGCAAAGGAAACCCCGCCGCAAGATCAAAGCGCATCTGATGTCCAAAAACAGCTCGTGTGCCGATGCCGGTCCTATCACAGCGGTCAACACCATTCGTCAGAACATGATCAAGAAGGTCAAGATATTGCTGCATAAGACCCGTGCTGCCTGCAAAATGATTTATGTCGGGTGTGCGCCCGAATGATTTAATAAAAATACACGTTAGTTGCAGACATTCAAGCACCGTTTGGAGCGTTAAGAGAGGACCAAATGGATAGCATCGTGGACAGCACCAAAACTTTCCTTTCAAACTGCGGCTCTTGCGCTTATATTAATTCTGCTGGTTTGCCAGCTATGGCGATAAACGTGCTGTGGAATAAGCAGAGTGGACCCGGGGGCGGTACCCGGCGCCTCCACCATTTCAGCCTCAGTGCCGTCTACACGGCGGTAATGTGGAAATTCAGGCTGAAAACATGGGGGCGAAACAGGATCGACGCATGTGGTAAAGGCAGTATTTTCGCTCGGTATGGTACCCGCCGTTATCGGGCCATGTAGTAGTTGCAAATGACAACACTGCTCCGGTAGCAATCGCAGCTTAGTTCTGCGCAAGCAACCGATCTTAAGCCCAGATTGATTGAGCTCAGTCTGGCGGGGTTTGGATCGCACCTGGCAACAGAAGCGATCCACGTAAATTCGAATCGCAACTATAGACGGGCAATACTAAATGGATGGCAACGACGGTCAAAAAGTAGGCCTGAATTACGAACTGCTTGTCGAGAACTCGCTACGAACGGTTGTACGAGCAGCGCTGACCATCGTTGAAAGAGCTGGATTGCCGGGTGACACCCATTTCTATATTAGCTTCAATACCCAACATCCGTGCGTAGAGATGGAAGAGTCACTGTTACGCGACCACCCGGACACTATCACCATAGTAATTCAGTACCAATATGCCGATCTCGTCGTCGAGGAAGACAAATTTAGTATCACTTTGTTCTTTGGTGGGAAGCCCTCACCAATGATTGTACCGTATGATGCAGTAACGAATTTCAATGACCCTTCGGTCGGTTTTGGCCTTCAATTTGGTGTGATCGATCATGATGAGGGTGAAGATATCGAGGGAGATGATATCGAGGAACGTGATGTTATCAGCACGGAGGTCAAGCCAGGCGGGGAGCAAGAAACAGCCGATGTCGTGCAACTGGACAGTTTCCGAAAAAATCCGTCCTGACTCTCTGCCCCGTTTTCTCAAAAAAGAAAAACAGGAGAACTTTCTTGGCTGACTTTGCCTATAGCCCTATGTTTCCCCTCGGTCCCGACGATACCGAATATGAATTGGTGTCGCCCAAATATGTAAAATTGGTCCGATTAGATGGAGAGACCTTTCTACGCGTAGACCCTGAAGGGTTGACCGTGCTCGCAGAGCGCGCCTTTTCTGATATCTCTCATCTGCTGCGCAGTAGCCACCTGGGTCAGCTTTCCAAAATACTCGATGACCCTGAGGCAACCCGCAATGACCGCTTTGTGGCGTTAGAGATGTTGAAGAATGCGGTTATCGCTGCAGATGGCTTACTGCCGATGTGCCAAGATACCGGTACGGCAATTATTAGTGGATATCGCGGTGACAAGGTGCTGGTTACCGGTGATGATGGTGAAGCCTTGTCGCGTGGCGTCTTCAACACCTATCAGAAAAGTAATCTACGCTATTCGCAACTGGCTGCCTCCTCGATGTTTGAAGAAACCAACACGTCGACAAACTTACCCGCACAGATCGAACTTTATGCCAGTAAGGGGCTCGAATATAAATTTACCTTCATACAGAAGGGCGGCGGTTCAGCAAACAAGACCTTTCTACATCAAAAAACCAAGGAGGTATTGAATCCTGGACGGTTACGGGACTTTATCAGGGCGACCCTTCTCGATCTTGGCACATCGGCCTGCCCACCCTACCACCTAGCGATTGTTATTGGCGGCACCTCTGCTGAATTTAATCTTAAGACGGTGAAAATGGCGTCCATTCGCGCGCTCGATAATTTGCCTACTGAAGGTAATCTACTCGGGTATGCCTGGCGTGACCTGAAGTGGGAGGAGGAGATTCTAAAAATTACCCGTGATTTAGGGATCGGCGCTCAATTTGGTGGAAAGTATTACTGTCACGATGTCCGCGTCATCCGACTACCTCGTCATGGCGCCTCTTGCCCCATAGGTATCGGCGTATCTTGCTCGGCGGACAGGCAGGCACTTGCTAAAATCACACCAGAAGGCCTGTTTATCGAGAGATTGGAGCGTGACCCCGCAAAATTCTTACCCTCAGCCGATACCGAGACGGACCAAGATGAGGTCGTCATTGATCTAACGCAGCCTATGGGAAAAATTAGGGCTGCCTTGAGCCAGCATCCGGTAGCAACCCGGGTATCACTAACCGGACCCATCATTGTCGCCCGTGACATTGCCCATGCAAAATTGCTCGCAAGGTTCCAGGCCGAAGGGGATTTGCCTGATTATTTCAAAAACCATCCGATCTATTATGCCGGCCCAGCAAAGACACCCGAGGGGATGGCCTCTGGCTCGTTTGGACCAACAACGGCCGGACGAATGGACAGCTATGTAAGCACGTTCCAACAGGCAGGTGGATCATTGGTAATGCTTGCTAAAGGCAACAGATCGAACCAAGTACGAGATAGTTGCGCAACAAATGGTGGCTTCTATCTCGGCTGTATTGGCGGCGTTGCCGCTAAGCTGGCACTGGAATCAATTAAAAAGGTTGAAGTTCTTGAATACCCAGAACTTGGTATGGAGGCTATATGGCGGATTGAAGTGAGCAATTTTCCGGCCTTCATCATTACAGATGACAAGGGAAATGACTTCTTTGATCTAGACTGAGGCGACCCTCAGAGCGGTGACGGGCCGCCACTGGCCCAATCAATAAATTGAATTGTGTGACGCACCGGCAATGTGTCCTCATCAAGCTGTGAAATGCAGCCGATATTGCCAGCAGCTACAGCTATCGCACCTGTCTGCCGTAAGGTGAAGAGCTTTCGTGTGCGCAGTGCATCGGCCATATCAGGCTGCAGGATGTTATAGACGCCAGCAGACCCGCAGCACAGATGTGGATTGACAGGTTGTGTTACCGTAAAGCCCGCGCTACGAAGCAATTGCTGGGGCAAATCGTGGATTTTCTGACCATGCTGCAAAGAGCAAGCCGAATGATAAGAGATCTCTGGCCACCCGTTATCTGGGGCCGGTTTGATGATAGAGTCGATGCCAATTTCAGCCAGCAACTGGCTTATGTCCACTGTCATACTGGATATTTCTGCAGCCAGATGGCCAAGCTCAAAGTCACCAGCCAGCATATGTCCGTAATCCTTGACCATTGTTCCACAACCGGACGCATTGACAACAATTGCATCCAGCCCACGATTTTTGATTTCATCCTGCCAAGCAAGTAGCGCCTGCCTGACAGAGTTTTCAGCGGCCTTGGTCTCGCCAATATGATGCGCGAGCGCACCGCAGCAATGTGCCTCGCTGCGCACCACTACTTCGACCCCCAACCGATTCAACACACGGATCGTACTGGCATTGATTCCCGGGTGCAGCGCGCGTTGTGCACAGCCAGCTAGCAGTGCAACGCGCTTGATTTTTGGTTTTGTTGGCGAGAAGCTCTTGGTAGTGGCACCAACCGGATCGAGGGATGCAATTCTGGTTGGCAGTTTGGCAATTGCCGCGCGCATTCGTGACGGCATCATTGGTGCGAAAGGACGGCCTAGCTTAGATAGCCACAATAGCGCATGAAAGCGAGTGGCATAGGGAATAGTGATAGCCAATATTTTACGCATCACTCTGTCCGCAAGGCTACGCGGAACCAACTTATCTAGCTTTCCCCGTCCAATCTCAACTAGATGGGCGTAATCTACCCCAGAGGGGCACGTTGTCATACATGAAAGACAGCCCAGACAACGGTCAATATGATATCCAGTATCCGCTGAAACACTGTCGGGTGACTCTAGCAATTCACGCATCATCCATATGCGGCCGCGCGGGCTGTCCCGTTCATCACCAGTGATCACAAAAGTTGGGCATGTTGCGGTACAAAAGCCACAATGCACGCACTTGCGAAGAATCTCGTCCGCCTCACGTATTTTTGGATCGGCCAGCTGTTCAGTGGTGAAATGGGTTTGCATGGTCTCTACTTTCGCCTAGATACCTTCGTGCATTCGTCCAGCATTGAGAATAGCTAGCGGATCAAAGGCTGCTTTTACACGCTTGTGTAATGCCAGCAATGGGTCGGCAAGTGGTTGAAAAGGAGGGATTGTATGTCGTGTCGTCCCAGAATCACGGACAAGCAGGGCGAACCCACCGCTAAGAGTGGCAAGCGCAGCGCGCAAATCATGCCCAAGATTGTTACTATCACTGGTCATCCAAATAAGCCCACCAGCCCAATCTGCGAAATAGTTTATTTCATGATTATGTTCAATTTTTTTCACCAATGACGGAGCATCAGTTGGGGCGCAGGATATTTTCCAGACATCGTGCACTGGCGTAGCAAAAAGTTTAACATCCCTAATTTTTGCCCACAATGCCTCGCTGGCTGGCGCTTCGAGACTATAGCCACCAGCTAGGCGCTGCAGATTGTCAAGTCGATTGCCAATCGAGATGGGGATCCCTTCCAACCGGACAACGATCACACAAGAATCGTTTCCTGAACTTTCCTGCAAACCTGCCTCTTTTGCCAGGCTCGCCGGTAAGATCGCGGCGGAACTAGGTTCATGCGGCGTGGCGAAAAGGCCAGAGATTTTGCTGACTGCTGCTGCAAAATCCACTGCCTCAACAATCAAAGAGCAGCTTGTCTCAGGGCTCGGCAATGTTTTTAGCGTGATCTCATCCATCACGGCAAGCGTCCCAAATGACCCTGTCATCAATTTTGAAAGATCATATCCGGTTACATTCTTCATAACTCTACCACCTGACTTAAAGGCTTCTCCACGGCCTGAAATTGCCTCAAAACCAAGTAGATAGTCACGGGCAGCTCCCACCGTCAAGCGTCGCGGCCCTGATAGATTGGTGGCAACAACACCGCCGATTGTCCCAGAACCAGAGGTATCAAAAAGATGGCTGTAATCAGGCACCTCAAAGGCCAACATCTGCCTGGCCTGGGCGAGTGCAGCCCCGACCTCTAACATGGGCGTTCCAGCACGCAGCGTGATCACCAACTCTTCGGGTTGATAATCAATTATTCCTGTCATTGCTGAAAGATCCATGGTCAAATCGTACGAACAGCGTCGACCAAGCGCGCGCTTGCTGCCAGAAGCGAGAATCTCAACTTGGCGCCTATCTGCCATCGCGTCATTCACAACTTCTCTCACCTCATCAAGATTTGATACAGTAACGAGGGTCATGGATAAAGCGTCATTCCTTGAATCTAATTGAAAACATTAGCGACAAATCTGCTACCAGCGCTGCAAAGCGCATCACCATCGATTTTGGTAAGTATCTATAGCGTAATCCGAGATTGTCTGCTCAAGCAAATTTCAAATTACATTCTAATTGATTTTTACTATTCCAATTTTTTTGCGGGAGCTGAAAAAATGGCTGCCCAAACACGTTATTATCAAGACCACACCCCCTACTAAAAACGAGGTATGTCAGGATATGGCATTTTTCCCTTGTGAACATGCAACCTGCCCAATTCCGCGCAACGATGGAGCTGTGGAAATACCTTGCCTGGGTTCAACAGGTGATCAGAGTCAAAGGCACATTTCAGCCGCTGTTGCTGCTTGAGATCTTCTTCAGTGAATTGAATATCCATCAGATCCCGCTTTTCAACGCCGACACCATGCTCTCCAGTCAAAACGCCGCCCATCTCCACACAGCTTCGGAGAATGTCAGCGCCAAAATCTTCGGCTCGTTTCAATTCGCCAGGTTGGTTAGCGTCAAACAAGATTAGTGGGTGAAGATTACCGTCTCCTGCATGAAAGACATTTGCAACACGCAATCCATACTTCTGACTTAGCGAGGACATCCTTACCATCATGTCTGGCAGACGCCGTCTTGGAATCGTACCATCCATGCAAAGATAGTCAGGTGAAATTCGCCCAACAGCCGGAAAGGCCGATTTACGGCCAGCCCAGAAAAGGTTGCGCTCCTCCTCGGAGTTGCTAATCTTGACCGATGATGCCCCGGCAGCAAGCATAATTGCCTCGACACGCTCAATCAATACATTGACTTCTACCTCTGGCCCATCCAACTCGACAATGATTAACGCGGCTGCACTACGCGGATATCCAGCGTTAGCAAAATCCTCAGCAGCATTGATGGCCAGACCATCCATCATTTCCATGCCGGCTGGGATGATCCCAGCCGCAATAACATCACCAACAGCCTTACCAGCTGAACCAGTGTCATCAAAGCCTACAAGCAAAGCACGCTGGGTAGCTGGTTTCTGTAAAATCCTAAGCGTCACCTCAGAAACCACGCCAAGCAACCCTTCAGAGCCAGTCATTACGCCCATCAGATCATAATCACCAGCATCGAGATGCTTGCCACCAAGGCGCAAGATTTCACCGTCCATCGTCACCATCTCTATGCCCAAAAGGTTATTAGTTGTGAGACCGTATTTCAAGCAATGCACCCCACCGGAATTTTCCGCCACATTGCCACCGACAGAACAAGCAATTTGGCTGGAAGGGTCAGGCGCATAATAAAAACCAGCAGCCTGAACCGCATGCGTGATGGCGAGGTTGGTAACACCAGGTTGGGCTACAACGCAGCGATTATCATAATCAACCTCAAGAATACGGTTGAATTTCCCAAGTCCAAGCAACACTGCATCAGCTAGTGGCAACGCTCCACCAGATAACGAGGTTCCTGCTCCGCGCGGCACCACTTTGATACCTGCTGCCTTGCACCATTTCATCAATTCGGCAATCTGTTCGACTGTTTCTGGAAGCACCACGGCAAGCGGCAGTTGACGATAAGCAGAGAGTGCGTCAGCATCGAATGCTCGCATGCTCTCAGGGGAGTGGACTACACAATCTGCAGGCACGAGTGTTTTAAGCTTCGCGCAAATTGAGTCTCGCTTATCAATTACGCTCTGATCTGGGACCGGCATCAACATTGTAATTCTCTCTTATTAGTGGGGTTGAGATTATGAGCCCGATATCCGCTCACCATCATCTACAAATATCAACAAGTGACGGATCAAGGTAAAGGCCGATAGCAGTCATATTTTGCGACCAATGTTCGCAACACCATACACATCTTTACCTATAATCTCCGGTCCATTGCATGGCGGTAATAATCATCGCCCGGCACAATACCGAAATAAAAAAGGCCAGCAAGCTGACCGCATTCCATCAGTCGCTACAACAGCAGATCAACCTTGGCGTGCTTTCAACCTGGGGTTCCTCTTATTAATCACATACAAGCGCCCACGCCGGCGGACCACCTGACAGTTGCGATCGCGAGATTTCAGCGTTTTTAGCGAGCTAGCAACTTTCATTTTAGCCTCCATCGCTTTGATTTCTGGAAGAATGGCGCGGAAGCTAACATTAGCCCCCCGTTAGGTCAATGGTCAAAAATAGGGGAATACTCTTAAGCCTCTTCTTGCATTTTGAGTGATTTTGGGCTTGTACTTAATTTCGCTGTTGAGCAAGCGATACCTGTACCCTTCAGACCACAATATCCATTGGGGACTTTATGCAAATATTGCTGATGATACTCTTCTGCATAGAAAAATTCGTCAAGTAAGCCAATCTCCGTGGTGATTCTTCCAAAACCGGATTCAATTAGTGCTTCTTCATACGCACTTGCTGATCGAGTGATACGATCAGCATCTGCGACATCTTCATAAAAAATAGCTGATCGGTATTGTGTTCCAATGTCGTTTCCTTGACGAAACCCCTGTGTCGGATCATGTTCCTCCCAAAATACGCTTAAAATCGACTCAAGGGCGATTACTGCCGGATTATAGACTAAGAGAACAACCTCAGTATGACCGGTCTGGCCCGAGCAAACCTCTTCATAAGTGGGATTGGGAGTAACACCACCTGCATAACCAACAGCCGTGCTGAAGACGCCATCCAACTGCCAAAACAATCGCTCAGCTCCCCAGAAGCAGCCAAGACCGAGGATGATCTTGGAATATTCAGCAGGAAAAGGAGGCGCGGTCGGCGTTCTCAGCACAGCGTGCGGTGTTCCATTCCAAATCGGCGTCTTACGCCCCGGAAGGAACTCCTCTCCACAAGGCAGTCTGGTTTTGAATGGGTTACTGAACAGCATTCTTACCTCCTAATTTTGGCTTGTTGGCCATCGTTGAAGCTACAAAGGCTAATTTACTGACCATTGACGCCTATCTGTCGGTCCGAAGCGCCTCAACACCGGGCAGAGTTTTGCCTTCTAACCATTCCAAAAATGCTCCGCCGGCAGTTGATACATATGATAATTGGTCACAGCTCCCAGCCTTTGCAAGGGCAGCTATGGTATCACCGCCACCTGCAACACTGAGCACCACGCCAGACATAGTCCTTGCAGCCACGGCTCGCGCAACCGCGGTTGTACCTTTATCGAACGGCGGAAACTCAAATGCACCAATGGGCCCATTCCAGACAACTGTCTTGCAGGTCGAGAGAAAATCTGTAATCGCCGAAATCGATGCTGGCCCTACATCGAGTATCATCTCATTGTCACTCAAGGCTTCAATCGCGGCAACGCGATGTGGTGCACCAACTGCAAATTCACATGCCACCAGCGCGTCAATCGGCAGGATCAACCGGCAGTCATTAGAAGTTGCTGCTGCCATAATATTACTAACTGTTTCCACCATATCTGCTTCCACGAGAGATGCACCAACATTATGCCCCATCGCTAAAAGAAAAGTGTTGGCCATACCGCCGCCAAGCACAATGCCATCTACGCGGGTCACTAGATTTTCGAGAATTTTCAGCTTTGTTGACACTTTTGAGCCGCCAACAATTGCAATAACAGGTCGTTTTGGGTTACTCAATGCTGCCTCAAGAGCGGCAAGCTCAGTCCCCATTGAACGTCCTGCACAAACTGTCTTCCCGGCCGCTGCCATCTGCAACGGCAGCGCGTCTACCGAGGCATGCGCTCTGTGAGCACAAGAGAAAGCGTCGCCAACATAGATATCACCAAGCTTTGCCAATGCAGCCGCAAAATCAGCATCATTGGCTTCCTCCCCGGGATGAAAACGGAGATTTTCCATCATCAGTACATCACCCGCACCAAGGCGGCCTATCGCTAACTGCCCGGTATTGCAGATAAATTCTGTCTCAACAGGCACCTCACAGCCAAGCTTCGCCGACAATGCGGCCGCCACCGGAGCAACTGAAAATTCATTGACTACCTTTCCCATAGGCCGGCCAAAATGCGTCAGGATGACAATACTAGCTTTAGCAGCACGCAATGCCACTATTCCCGGGAGAACACGCTGCAGCCGAGTATCGTCAGTAATCAAACCATGTTTTACGGGAACGTTAAGATCTAAGCGCAATAGCACTATTTTGTGCGAAACATCAACCTGTTCGACAAACAAAAAGCGCGGCTTCATGAAAACTTCCTAATTTTTTTGAAAAAATTTAGAGTTGCTTTGGGTTAACTAATTAATCATTATTTTTCAAGCTAAGGATCAGCCAAACAACAAACAACCTAGATATCTTGTCACCAGAAACTAGGCTGGCCCATACGGTTAAACGGAAAAACAAAAAATCAATGGCCACATTTGCTGCCTAGGGGTCTTAATTTGCTTGCGTATGTCATCGTCTCGAAAGAGGATATCAAGAGGAGGCGTTTGTTAAAAAAAAGATTTAAGCAAATAGGGATTGATGTTCGCTTTATTGATGCAATTAAAGGCTCCGAGTTACCTGAAAAAATTACAACTGACTACAACAGTCTCACAAGACAAATATGGGCACGTGAACCCTACAGAGTTAATGCGATTGGATGCTCTCTAAGCCACCAAAAAGCTTGGCAACTCTTGATCGAGGAGGGTGCTCACGGAGCATTTGTTTTTGAAGATGACGCTGTAGTCATAAAGGCAGAAGAGAGACATATAACAGAGAAACTGCGACAAATTAATAAGAACAAAGATATGTTTGACATAGTTTTCCTCTCAGATCGTCAGAAAGATTCAAAAAAAATACCAATCCAAAATAGTCAAGTCGACGTTTGCTGCCTAAAGTTCTGCGGTGTTGGTGCAGAGAGTTATTTCATATCCAAAATTGCCGCAAATCGTCTGTTGCAACACCCATTAACAACAGTATTGGAAATCGACACATTAATGCACCAATGGTGGGTAAACGGGTGTAAAGTGGTGTACGTCAGAGATCCTTTGTTTGAGGAAGATGGGCGCCGATCGCAAATTGGGTATGAATATGACAATAGTTTTGGAAATAGTTCTTTATGGACAGGGCTGCTAAGACGAATACAAAGGGTTCGCTCATCAATAATTAAGCGGCGTAAATTCCACGATCATGTGTCTGCAATAAATCACCTTTGTGACTTTGATTGAATGACTTGTAAAGATATTCAAGCTTTGTCTTAGCCCAAATCTTATTCCAAAATTTATCTTAACTTAAATGAAGACCATGAACCAAAAAGTGATGATCTCTGCGCCAGCAACGGCCACCTCTGAATTTTGGAAAGGCATTCGTGATGAATTGCCGCTTCAGCTTGGTGTTGTCCCCTTTGGCCTTATGTTTGGCGTGCTTGGCATTGCCAGTGGTCTGACACCGCTTCAGACGATCCTAATGTCATCAATCCTTTTTGCAGGGGCCAGCCAGGTTGTCTTTACACAACTTTGGGCAACGGGCACGCCGCCGGTATTTGTTGGCGCGTCAGTTTCGGTGATTAATCTACGGCATGTTCTATACAGTGCATCTGTCGCGCCCTATCTTCGTCAATTGCCGCTAGGTTGGCGCGTTGCGATTGCCTATCTGCTCACCGACGAAGCATATGCGGTCAGTATCAAACACTTTCAGGAGCAGCCAGACAACCCATTCAAACATTTTTATCTGCTTGGTGCAGGCTTGACATTGTGGACTCTCTGGCAGCTTTCAACGACGTTAGGCGTCTTCGCCAGCGCGACCATCCCAGAAGAATTATCATTAGAATTCGTCATCCCATTAACTTTCATCGCGATTGTCGCGCCTACGATCCGAAAATATCCAGATCTACTGGCCTGTGTCACGTCGGGCGGGTTTGCCCTTGCTGGGCACGCGCTACCCTGGAATAGCGGGCTTTTAATAGCTGCCGTGGGCGGCATTCTTACAGGTTGGCTGGCTTATCGTTTCAGGGAGGCGAGGATGGCGCGATGATCTGGACTATCATGATTGTCACCGGCCTGCTCACATTTGCCATGCGATTTGTCATGCTGTCAGCTGTTGCGCCACGCAAGCTGCCGGCCGCGTTTGAGGAGGCTCTTGGTTTTGTACCCATCGCCGTGCTGACGGCTATCATCGTTCCAGCGGTGCTGGTGGGTAAGGATGAAAGCATCATGCTACTGGACAATGCCCGCCTGCCAGCCACGATCATCGCAATCATTGTGGCGCTTGTCAGCCGGTCAGTTGTTATGACCATCAGCGCTGGCCTTGGCACACTCTGGCTGCTGACGTTTCTGGGTGCCTGACAGACCGCCAGCATCTTTCAAAATGGCTTTCGTCAGATATTTTTCCGATTGAAGATAGGGCGTGAAGCATAGAAGGAGAATCTCGATTTCAGACATGACCATCACCAAACTGACAAGGCATATCGGCGCTGAGATCAGCGGTATTGATCTTGGCAGAACCCTCAGCAAAAGTGAGGAAAACGCAATCTATGACGCGCTGATTGATCATTGTGTCATTTTCTTCAGAGACCAGGATATCGATGCCGCACACCATCTTGCCTTTGCCCGCAGTTTTGGTGAGATTGACCAGCCGCATCCTGTCTACGCACATGTTGAGGGATATGAGGCCATCGTCAAATTGGCAAATGACGCCAACAACCCGCCCGACACCAATGAATGGCACACCGATCTGACCTTCAAGCAGGATCCGGCCTTTGCCTCGATTCTGGTCGCGAGAGAGGTGCCTGAAGTTGGAGGTGACACGCTGTGGGCCAGCATGTATGCCGCCTATGAGGCGCTTGATGACGACATCAAATCCTATCTCGGGACGCTTTCTGCGATCCATGATATGGGCGATTTCCGCAACACCTTCAGCACTGGCGAGACTGATGGACAGAAATTGCTGAAGGGCATGAACAGATTTGGCTGTGCAATCCATCCGGTGATAAAGACACACCCTGTCTCCGGCCGAAAGTTCCTCTATGTGAATGAGAGCTTTACCCAGCATATCGTCGGTCTGACTGCCCGCGAGAGCCGGAACTGGCTGAACTGGCTACTGAATCATGTCAACCGACCTGAATATCAGGTGCGGTTCCGCTGGCAGAACGGCTCAGTGGCAATGTGGGACAATCGCTGCACCCAGCATTATGCCGTAGCCGACTATCTGCCGGCTTATCGCTGCATGAACCGGGTGACGGTGGTCAAGGATCGGCGGACAAACGCCTGACGGCAAACCTTGATCAATAATTGTGGGTCAGGAGAAGCTGTCGCATTTTTTGGCGAGCTTGAGGTCGAGCGCACTGATTCCACCAACCGAATGAGTCGTCCAACGCAGCGTGACCCTGTTAAAGACATTGAACAATTCGGGGTGATGATTTTCGCGTTCTGCAGCGAGTGCCACACGGCTCATAAAGCCGAAAGCTGCATTGAAATCGACAAAGGTGAAAACCCGCTCCAGACCAAGCCCATCCTCAGACAGCTGCCATTTAGGCAATGCAGTCAGTGCGCTTTGCAGTTCCGCCGCATCAAGTTTCTGTGCCATAGTCCAGTTCCCCATGTCGCCCGTTCCACTTTGATCGTAAAGGAAGGTTGCCGCCGTGACAAAACATTTGCTAATCATCGCTCATACACCTTCTGTTAACACCAGAGCGCTCGCCGATGCGGCACTGCGCGGTGCAAGCACAGATGACGCTGGCGAGGTTACGGCTGAGGCCATGTCGCCCTTTGACGTGGTTGCGGATGATCTGCTGGCAGCTGATGGGGTGATCCTCGGCACAACCGAGAATATCGGCTATATGGCCGGTGCCACAAAGGACATGTTCGACCGCTGCTACAACACTTGGCTGGACAGAACCGAGGCGATGCCTGTCGGTCTCTACATCCGTGCCAGCCTTGACGGCACCGCGACCAGACGGGCATTGGAAGACATCTTCAGCGCCCAGAGGTGGCGCCTTGTCGCCGCGCCATTGATCCTTCACGGCAACTGGTCAGACAGCTATCCCGCACAGGTTGAGGTACTGGCAACAGCCATGGCGGCTGGCCTTGACGCCGGTATTTTCTGACTGCCGCCAGCTCTAGCCGCCAGACCTCATCTTCATGGCTTCACCTGAAGCATCGGAATGGTTGTGTCCTGTCCCAGAATGGTCATGCGCTGTTCCACCGATATCGGCTGGGCTCTTGACCTTGGCCATTACCAAAACCGTTTGTCCATCATCAAAGTGCAGGGTGATGTGCTGCATCGCCCCTGGCTTCATTGCGCCGGTCAACCCCATGAACATCAGATGATTGCCGCCCGGCTTCAACAACGCTTCGCTATGTGCGGGAATGACTATACCACCCTCGAGTGGTCGCATTTTCATCACGCCATCCTCGGCGAACATCGTATGGATTTCAGCCTTGGCCGCAAAATCAGCATCGACTCGGACCAGGGTCACATCAGCATGTCCGGAATTTACAATGCGGGCATAGCCGCCCGTTACCGTCATCGCCCCAGCAGTGGCACGGATTTCGGCCTGATGCACGCTGATCGCGGCATCACCTGCGGCAGCCGGGGGCGCCAGCAGGATCGCCGGCAGCAGAGCGAAAACCCACAACCTCATTTTCCTGTTTAACCGAGCCAACCTGCTGTACACCATTTACAGTTTGCCCACATGAACGTCACGAAGACCTTTGATTGAATCAATTCCAAGCTGCGCCATGACATCGCGGACCTCCTCCAGCAGAATGCCGGCAGCGTGATCGCCGCCACGCCTGCCAAGTGCCGCAACCGAATACATGAAGGCGCGACCAAGCATCACGAAATCTGCGCCACTAGCGAGGGCCCGCACCACATCGAGTCCCGAGCGGACACCGCTGTCGATGATTATCGGCAGATTGCCGCCAACAGCTGCACGAATTCCCTGCAGTTGGCCAAGCGGGTGCGGCGCCGCATCGAGCTGGCGGCCGCCATGGTTGGAGATTACAAGACCATCAACGCCCATCTTCACGGCGCGCGTCGCATCCTGGGCATGCAGAATACCCTTGAGGAGCAGATTGCCCTGCCATTGCTGTCTGATCTCAGCAAGATAATCCCAATCGAGCGATCCATTTAGCTGTGAGCCAATGAATTTGGTAATCGCCATGCCGCGCTGGCCATTAGCATAGGGTTCCATGTTCCTGAAGCGCGCGCCACCATTCATCAGCGTTCTGAGCGCCCATTCCGGATGGGTCATTGATTGCCAAATAACCCGTGGCGAAAAAGTGGAATTGCCCCGGCTTCCCAGCGGCGCACCGGCTATGCGCATTCGCTCACGCCGGCTCGGAGCCGGCACATCAGCAGTCAGGATGATTGTCTTACATCCACATTCCGCTGCCCGGCGCAGAAGGTCGGTACAAAGCGCCCGGTCAAAGGGAGCATAGAGCTGAAACCAGGCCATATCACCGCCGACGGCAGACACTCGCTCGATTGATTCTCCGGCAACCGTGCTAAGCGCATAGGGAAAGCCATGGACTTTTGCCGCTTTTGCCAGAACCAGTTCGGCTCCGGGCCAGATCAGTGATGACAGACCGATAGGCGAGACACCGAAAGGCGCTTGATAGGTCTTGCCCAACAGGTTGACCGAAATGTCAGGATCGACGCGCCCACGCAAAAACTTTGGTGTCAGAGTAATGGAGTCATAGACCGTCCGGTTGGCTGTCTTCGTGTTGTCATGGCCTGTCCCTGAGTCAAGATAGGCATAGACAAAGGGCGGAATCTTGCGTTTTGCTGCAGCTTCAAGATCGCTCAACCGCGGATATTTGTTGGAGATGTCCATTACCTGCCTCGATACTATCGTGTCTTGGTTATGTGACCACCAATGGATCGCACTACTTAATCAGCCGCCTTGAGGTAGGCAATGACATCTGCAACATCCTTGTCCTTTTTCAGACCCGCAAAAGCCATCTTTGTGCCTTTGACATATTTCTTTGGCGCTTTGAGATAGGCGGCAAGTGTCCCCTCGTCCCAAACAAGGCCGGATGCTGTCATTGCCTTCGAGTATTTATATCCCTCAAGACCGCCGGCGGCACGCCCTAACACCGCGACCAGATGCGGACCAGTCTTGTTCTTTTCCTTATTCGCATAATGGCATGCCTTACATTTCTTGAAGACTTTCTCGCCCTTAACGGCATCACCTGCCATGGCGCTACCTGCAACCAGAAGACCAAACGCAAGCAAAGCCACACCAGCCATTCTGCTAAACAAACTCGCCACTACTTTCGCCTTTTCCTGAACAGGGAGCGCCTCATGGCCACCTGATAGTTATACAACTCATGCGCCCCGTGGATTTATCACATTGCAGTTGATTTGCACATAGGCAATGACACCAAGATTAGCAAGATGGCCTTACTTTGCCTTAATCACTTATGCATAAGCGTGGCCAAACCCTAAAAAAAGCGGATCACCTGGCAAAAACACCACCTCAATGGGGTCGGCGGTCTTGCCAAGCGGGGGCTTTTAGCCCACCTATGCGGTGACCAACGAAAAGGAGTTCGGCGCCCATGACACCAAAGCAGAGGAGAGGCTTTTCCATTGCCGCGATCGCGTGCCTGCTTGTCGTCGCGTTGATGCTGGTTCTTGGCGCACTGCGGGACAACATCGTTTTTTTCTATTCCCCTTCCGAGATTGAGAGGGCGACACCAGGAAAAGCCATTCGGCTTGGTGGGCTTGTAAAGGAAGGGAGTGTCATCATCAACGGACTTAACTCCATTTTCATCGTCACTGACGGCGGCGCAGAAATCAAAATCCGGTACGCCAACGCATTGCCAAGCCTGTTCCGAGAGGGCCAGGGTGTTGTCGCTGAGGGCAGGCTGGAAAACGGCGTGCTTGTCGCCTCCAATGTTCTGGCGAAACATGACGAGACCTACATGCCAAAGGAAATCGCAGACAGCCTGAAGAAACAGGGTGTCTGGCAGGGGGAAGATTAGGGCTGGTCGCCCGGCCGTCGCCCTGTGGCATTGTCGGCACCACCATTGGCCGGATGAGCCATCGCCGTCGAGGCGGGCATCGGCACCTGTGTGATCACTGCTACATTGCGTGTATGTTCACGGTAGACGGCATACAAACTACCAACCAGAATCAACGCCATTCCGGCCCAAGCCTATGAAACCAGCCGGTCACCCCAGATGACAATTCCCAGAGAACACCCATAGGAATCACCGGGTATGCAAATGGTGCAATCAGTTAAGATTTAACGCACCGATAGGCATTCGATGACGCAACAGAGTGCAGCAACACGGCAAAGGCACAAGCCACGCCTAACAAATTGCCAGAATACCGATTATGAAAGACCAGTCACCCGCCGCAGGCCAGAACTGAACAGAGCAATGAAAGCAAGGCTAATCATTGAACGGATTGCGACAATCTGACCGAGCGCCATAGTTTCGCCAAGCAGCTTGATTAATGTGTCATTTAGTGGAATGACAGCAATTCCAAAGCCAAGGGAGCCCAACGCCACCCAGAGCCGCGCAAACCATTCGGTGAGACGACTCATTGCGCACTCCTCCAATAAATGCGAACTCTCGCACATCAGTAAAATAACTGTCTGAAAAGCCCCGTTTTGGGATTGATTGTCATGACATTATCCTTCAGGGTTTTTTATCGTGGGAGAGCGGATGACGCCCCATCTGTAAGTGAACGAACGGAAATCTGAACTATGACCATCGAAAAAGGCAGTTGCCATTGTGGCAGGGTGCAGTATGAGGCTGCGGAAGAAGCGCACGTTGCCAGGCGATGCGATTGTTCGTTGTGCTGGCGTAAGGACGCGGTGATGCTGACCGCAGCCAGAGAATCCTACCGCCTTACTGCCGGCGAGGAGCATCCCAGCCTGTATCAATGGAAAACCAGAACCGCGCAACATTATTTCTGCCGGTATTGTGGAATCTACACCCATTGCTGGCGGCGGAGCAGACTTGAATATGGCTATAATTCTGGCTGCATTGACGGGCTTGACCCAAGGCAGTTTGACAATGCGCCGATGTCTGAGAATCACAAAATGAGTGTGGTGCCAGACACTTGAAAGCCGTTTGGATAACCGATATTGGTGAGTGAGTTTCAGCCAGCTGGATTGTGGTATGAAACAGACATCCACAAATGTTCATCGGCTGGCCTGACTTCATTAACGAGATTACAACGATCGCACAGGATTGCACCTCTGGCTGGAACCCGCCAGATAGAATGGAAACGACAATGACCGAGACCAAAAACAATTTCATTGCTGGCGAATGGCTGGCTGGTGACAACAGTATTGAAAACCGCAACCCGTCTGACCTATCGGACATCATCGGACATTTTGCGCAGGCAAGCTGCACACACGTCGACAAGGCGCTTGACGCCGCCCGCACCGGGCAGAAACTCTGGGCCGCGACAGGGCTTGAGGCGCGCCAGACGGTGCTAATGAATATCGGCAATGAATTGATGGATAGAAGCGCTGAGCTAGGCACATTGCTGAGCCGTGAGGAAGGAAAACCTCTGGCCGAGGGCAAGGGCGAGATTTACCGTGCCGGCCAGTTCTTCACCTATTATGCCGCCGAGGTATTGCGCCAAATTGGCGACACCGCAGACAGCGTGCGCCCTAACATCGAAATCGATGTGCGCCGGGAACCAGTCGGTACCGTGGCCATTGTCAGTCCCTGGAACTTCCCAACCGCGACCGCAGTGTGGAAAATTGCGCCAGCGCTTGCCTTTGGCAATGCCGTGATCTGGAAACCGGCCAATCTCGTTCCCGCCTCCGCGGTTGCGCTGGCGGAAATCATTTCACGTCAGAACCTGCCCTCCGGCCTGTTCAATCTCGTCATGGGCGCTGGCAGCAGCATCGGGCAACAACTTATCGAAAGCCCAGCGATTGACGCGATCAGCTTTACCGGATCAGTCGAGGTCGGAAAACAGATCGCGCAGTCAGCGATCGGCAATCTGACCAAAGTGCAGATGGAAATGGGATCGAAGAACGCGCTTGCAGTAATGGATGATGGCGATATGGACATAGCCGTGTCAGCGGCTCTTGGCGGCGCCTTCGGTGGCACGGGCCAGAAATGCACAGCCTCGTCACGCCTGATTGTGCATAGCGCGGTTCACGATGAGTTTGTTGAGAAACTGGCCGCTAGTGCGGCTGCGATGGTGGTGGACAATGCGCTTGTAGAGGGTACCCAGATTGGTCCTGTTGTTAGCCAAAGTCAACTTGATGAAAACATGGACTATATGGAGTTGGCCCGGGCTGAGGGTGGCGAGGTAATCTGCGGCGGTGAGCGGGTCAATCGGGACACGGACGGCTATTACATGACGCCGGCGGTTGTTGCCGGAACCAGCAATGACTGGCGCATAAACCGGGAAGAAATGTTTGCGCCGATTGCCTGTGTGATCAAGGTGGACAGCTATGACGAGGCGCTGCACCTGGTCAATGACACGCATTTTGGCTTGACCTCCGGTATTATCACGCGGGATCTGGCACGGGCATCACATTTTCGTCGGAACGCGAGAACCGGCTGTGTAATGATCAATCTGCCAACCGCCGGCACCGACTATCATGTGCCATTTGGTGGGCGTGGCAGTTCGTCCTATGGCCCCCGCGAACAGGGCGGTTATGCTGTGGAGTTCTACACCGCTGTCAAAACGGCCTATATCAGCTCTGGAACGCCTTCATAGACGCTGGCACAGACTCAGGAACAAACATGCGGTAAAGAGATAGCCTATGTATCTGATCGACAATCTTCAATACGCCAATTGGTCAGAAAAGATATTTCGGCAGATGCAAGAAGGCGGTGTCACCGCCGTGCATGTAACAATCGCATATCACGAGACGTTTCGTGAAACGGTTGCCAATGTCGAGACCTGGAACCGATGGTTTGAGAGGCTTCCCGAGCTAATTTTCCATGGCCGCACGGGCGATGATGTGCGGCGCGCGAAGACTGAGGGGCGTACCGCGATCTTTTTTGGGTTCCAGAACCCCTCCCCTATTGAGGATGATATTGGGCTTGTCGAAATCTGGCACAGTCTTGGTGCGCGTTTCATGCAATTGACCTACAATAATCAGTCGCTACTGGCCACCGGCTGCTATGAGGCTGATGATTCAGGCGTAACGCGCATGGGTCGGCAGGTGATCAGGGAAATGAACCGCGTCGGGCTGGTCGTTGACATGAGCCATTCGGCTGAACGTTCAACCCTCGAGGCGATTGAAATTTCAGAACGGCCGATCGCCATCACCCATGCCAATCCCGCCTTCTGGCACCCAGCGCGGCGTAACAAATCCGACGATGTCCTGCGCGCCCTAGGGCAAACAGGCGGCATGCTTGGCTTTTCGATGTATCCGCATCATCTCAAAGACAAGAGCGATTGCACATTGGCGAGTTTCTGCGAGATGATTGCGCGCACCGCCGATCTGATGGGTATTGACAATATCGGCCTTGGCTCCGATCTTTGTCAAGACCAGCCTGACAGTGTGGTTGAATGGATGCGGGTGGGCCGCTGGTCGAAAGAAATAAATTATGGTGAGGGCTCGGCAAGCGATGCTGGCTTCCCGCCAATGCCAAATTGGTTCGAGGATAACCGGCATTTTGGCAATATTGCCGCCGGCCTCATGGAACATGGATTCAGCGAAGCAGACATCGCCGCTGTGATGGGGGAGAACTGGTTGCGGTTTTATGATTATAATTTTGGACCCGCAGATGGATAAATGAATGGAAGATCAGCCTATACAGACTGAAAACAGCAAGATGTTCCCCCTGCGGCCGGTTGCCGAGGTCATGCGCCTTGCCCGAATGGGATCGCTGCACCAGAGCCGTCTTAGCTTCATGCGGGTTTTGCTGCGTCGGCTGAAATCAAATGGCTGGATATTTGACCGCACCACATGGAAGATCGACGAAAAGGGGGTCGGTGTTGCCACCTACCGTGCAAGTGGGCCGAAACGCAGCTACACATTATTGGCCTTCGCCCATGATTTGCCCGATGATCTCCGCTCGGACAGAGTCATCGCCGAGGCCTGGGATGCAACTTTCACCCTTCATGATGGCGATCTTAGCGAGGCCGACATTAAGCGACTTAGCACTAATGTTCCCTATCAGGAAGCAGGCCGCATTTCGGAAACAGAGTTGACACTGTCGCGAGCTAACAGATCCGTCAGGCTCTTTGATTATGTTGCCACCTGCCTTTCTGCCGGCACCCAGCCCGATGTTGCACAAATCGAGCCTGTTGGTTATCTAATGCGAACAACAGCGGTCTATGGCTCAGGCAAATTCGGCGCCGCAGACCGCGACCTTTGGGCTGACCGGCCAGAATTTGCAGGCTCATTCCAACCAGAGCTTCTATCAGTCTGGCTTATCCGCGCCTTCACCATAGATATGGTCGAACATATGGCCCGGATGCGTGCTCCCAAGACAGCGGTGAAGCTCGACCCGGCCATCAGGCGACGCATTGGTGTCGGCAATTCAACCGGTCTTGGTATGGCGCCATTTCTGATCAATCATCCTGCTCTTATTCACTCTTGGATCAAAGCGAGAGAGACTGCACTTGCCCGTGTTCGCGCGGTCAAACAGGCCAGCCAACAGGAAGTTGATCTTTTCATCGAGCTCGTCCAGCGCGCCATGATCAATGCCGAGGACTGGCATGTTGAGCATGCCTATCAGGCAAGGAAGATAACCGGTTTGCGCGACGACCTAAAAACCACAGCAGACTATCTATCGTCGGCTGATCTGAGCGTCGCCCATGTCTGGGACAGACTTTACCGCTGGGCAGAAACCACGCTTGGCATTGAGGGCCAGGAACAGCTTGTCTCGCTGTTGCTGGAGCCCTATCCGCATCTGGTTGATGATCTTGCGGCGAACATGGCGGCTGATGAGGCACAGCGGTTCCGCATCGATGGCACAATGAAAGTTGATGTGTTGCGCACTATCCTGAAAGAGACCTATGATTGGGCGAATGATATCGACTATGACAAACGTTCAGCGCAGGCGCGCGTCTGGTATGTGTCCGAGGAAAAATTAGAGCCACGGCTGGGTGAACGTTTCGAAGAGCCAATTGCTGATTACGAACAACCGTTGGCCCCCGGACGTGATGCTAAGCTGGCACTGGCAGACCTCGGTGAATTCGCTGCCAATGACACAATTGCATCTTTTTTAATGGCGCATCCCGAACACCGCCATATTACGCGGCGTGCACAGCTCGTCAGCCATTGTCCCTATGGCGAGATACATGACAATACGATTGCAGCCGAGATGCTGCCGATCGACCTATTGCGGTGCAAATTGTCATTCTTCGGCGCGACGAAGTTTGATCCGCGGTCGGACAGGTGGCTCCGGATCACCATGTTCCAAGGCGCCCCGTTCCCTGATGAACTGGGCGAGCTCGACCCTGACAGCCTTGTTTACCCACCCCTGCCCGACAGTGAGGCGCCGTGACCAGCTCCGCTGGGAGCTGGTCCGTGAGCGAGGCAAGCTCGCTCGCCATCAAAGCAGCGCGTGGCGTTGGAATGCCATGGGGTATCGCCGAGGAAGCCGGTTTTGCGCTTCGCTGGCTGACGCGCAGTGGCGCTCCCGGCGTCACCGCCCTTTGCCGGTATCTATCTGCCTATCAGGGCGCAATGAAAATGAGCGGGGCTGACAGCCCGTCAGAGAACACTTGTGAATGGATCTGTCCCCTGCGCCTTGGAACCGCTATTTCAGACGGCGGCATCGCCCTGCCGCTCGAACAATCCAACGTCCGTGAACCGCTTCTGCTGCTCCCCTTTCTTGCAAGCCACGCAACAGACAGCCACTCAGTTGTGTTGGAAATGGGTACAATACGCATCGTCATTTCGGACAATAGATTTTCAGCGAATATGGTCGAAACGGCACTGCTTGTCAGCAAGGCGGAGTGCACCATCGATTTTTGGCCTGCTAACCGGGATGAGATCCAGCGGATTGGAAACAGGGTCGATTCGACGGCGAGTGAATGTATCGCTACCCTCGCCCGTTTTGCGCACAACACCTATGCACCTGCGACCGAGGCATCGCGCTTCTTGGGGGCTGGTGACGGCCTGAATGACAATGACTGAATGACAAGGATCAGGTGATCACAAACCGCATGATCAGGGCGGTGTCGCCCGCATGATCCTGATCGCTGCCATCATAGATCATCACCTCATCATAAACCGGCGCCATAATGCGACCGTTGTCAACAAGCCGATCCATGAAAGGCGCGAAGCCATGCGCCTGATGATGCGCCGCATTGACCCCGATCACCGCCTGTGCCTCGCTACGACAGCAGGAGATCAAACTGGCAATCGGCTCTGGCCCCAGATGGCCATGGGTGAAGATGCCGGCGCTGATCAACCCGGCATAGCCACCACCATCAGCAAAGCCAATTTGCAACGTCGCAACATCATCTGTCAGATCAACTTCAAAAAGGCTTCCATAGAGACTTTTCTGCGCAGCTACCGCCAGCATTTCCGGCGAGATGTCAACGCCATCAATCAACAGATCAGCCTGCCCCTTACGAAGTTCAGCACCGACGAGGCCGGTGCCGCATCCAACATCAAGGATCGGACCATCTGGACGCTGGCATGCCAGCAGGGCGCGGGCAACAGCGCCCGGATACACATAGCCAAGCGCGGCAGCAAAGGAACTGTCGTAATGGCGGGCAAAATCGCGGTAATAGCTGCGATTGTCAGCAGGTGAGCTGAGCGCATAAGCCCCCTCCAGCAGGCGGACGGCCTCGTCATCCTTCTCAGACATCAATCCCACCCCGTTCCTGCCTTGCCTCAGCAGACCATTCAGTCACCAACGATGCCGCTGATCGACTTGATCTCCAGAAATTCCTCGATTCCCCAGACACCGCCCTCGCGGCCAACGCCCGACTGTTTGAAACCACCAAAGGGGCTGCCAGAGGCGCGGCCGGACCCATTCACCTGAATCATACCAGCGCGTAGCCTGGCAGCGACGCGGCGGGCGCGCTCATTGCTGCCGGTCTGAATGTACGCAGCCAAGCCATAAGGCGTGTCATTGGCCAATTCTATAGCCTCTTCCTCTGTATCGAAAGGCATCATTGCCAGAACAGGGCCGAAAATCTCTTCCCGCATGATGGTCATATCAGGTCTCGCATCAGCAAAAACTGTAGGTTTTACAAACCAGCCACGGTTAAGCCCTTCGGGCCGACCAACACCTCCAGCAACGATGCGTGCGCCTTCGTCAATGCCTGTCTGAATTAGAGACTGGACCTTGTTAAACTGTGCCTCTGACACAAGTGGCCCTATGTGATCTCCTCGCTTGCTTGGTATATCAACTTTAGTTGCCTCAGCTGTCGCTGCAGCCACCTCAACGGCTTTTTCGTAGGCGCTGCGCTCAACCAGCATCCGAGTTGCTGCGTTACAAGACTGACCCGTGTTTGCAAAACAAAAACTCGCACCGCGGGATACCGCAGCCTGAATGTTAGTGTCATCAAACACCAGATTGGGTGATTTACCGCCAAGTTCCAGCGATACCGTCTTAACAGTATTGGCAGCAGCCTTGCTGATCAAGATGCCGGCTCTTGTCGATCCAGTGAATGAAACAACATCTATGTTTGGATGCGATGACAAAATCGTGCCAACGCCATCACCATCACCATTGACCATGTTGAACACGCCGGCCGGCAATCCCGCCTCATGCACCATTTCAGCGAACAGTACACTCGACATAGGGGCAATTTCGGACGGTTTTAATACCATCGTGCATCCCGCAGCCAGCGCTGCCCCAACCTTTAGCACAACTTGATTCATCGGCCAGTTCCATGGCGTAATCAGCGCCGCAACACCGGCTGCCTCATGCACCAGATCCTGCCCCTCCATTCCCGGGCGGATCGGTTTGGACCACTCAAAACTGTCAAGAGCCCGAAGAAATGCTTTTAAATGTGACTTTCCAGCACTTGCCTGTTCAGCAATAGACATGTCAATGGGCGCACCCATCTCGGTGGAAATGCTCGTCGCCATTTCATTAGATTTAGCCTCATAGGCAGCGAGCAAAGCCTTGAGATATCCGGCACGCTCTTGTGGAGTGGTCATTGACCAAGTTGGGAAAGCTCTGTGTGCCGCCGTTATGGCAGCCTCAGCATCAACGGTGCCGCCTAACGAGATAACCGCATAGGCTTCTTCTGTTGCCGGGTTAATTACTGGAAAATCAGCACCGTCAATTGGTGCAACCCATGCACCGTTTATGTAGAAATTACGCTTGTCGATCATTTTTTCCTCTTCCTGAGGTTTGCACATTTTTTTGATTATTCACCAGTTTTGTATTTTTCAACCAAATATATTCCGAACACTACAAACAACACTGAAATGAAATGAAATGAGTGTAATTTTTCACCCAAAAATATTACCGCCATTGCGGCACCAAACACTGGGACCATATTTATGTATAGACCGGCTCTATTTGAACCCACCGCTCGTACCCCTCGAACAAAGAGAACTTGGCCAACCAAAGATGCAATCACACCACTGTAAAAAATTGAAAAAAATCCAAAATAACTCGGTGTGATTGTGTCTCCTTTAAAAAACTCAATGGTCGCTCCAGCAGAAATAGTAACAAATGCAAAAAAAGAGAATACAGTTAAAAGAATAAACGAATTTAAGGGTATTTTTTTTGTGAGCCCAACAGCAAAACTTGCGTAACAACAACAGGCCAAAAACATCAAGATGTCACCAAAATTGAATTTTAGCGAAATTAGATTAATCAGCGATCCACTACAGACAAGGTAAACCACCCCCATAATGGAAATTAACAGACCGCATATTTGAATCCAACCAAACTTTTTCTCTAAAAAACAAACGCCAAACAAAACTACAATGCCAGGGATTGAACTCTGAATTATTCCAAGATTGATCGCACTTGTGTGCTGGGCCGCCAAGATAAAAAAGACTGTGAACCCAGCAAGAAATATACCACCCATAACAGCCAGCCAACTTAAATTTTTTCTGATTGTTGGCCACTCTCTTTGAATATCTTTTCCATAAAAAAATAAAAGCAAAACGAGACAAAGAAGCCATCTCAGCGCCATCATCAGCATCGGCGAGACCTCTCCCACAGAAGATCGGGCGACAATTGTATGACCGCCCCACATCATTGCAGCCAACAGAAGTGCAACTGAAGGATTGGACAAAAAACGAGAAAAAAATAATGAAAGAAATTGACTCAAGCTACCTCACTTAATTAGCTGTAGTGTCTTATAATTAAGTCAGACGCTTTTTCAGCCAACATTATAGTTGGTGAATTAGTGTTGCCTGAGGTAATAAATGGCATTACTGAAGCATCAACTATTCGGAGATTATTAATACCGCGGATGAAAAGCCTTTCGTCAACAACAGAACTTTCATCGTCACCCATCTTACAAGTTCCAACCGGATGATATGCTGTAATAGCTGTGTCTTTAATCCATTCGATCAATTGCTCATCACTAGCCATATCAAAATCCATCTCTACCTTGTTTGATATGATTATCTCTTTCAGAGGGGATATTTTAGCCAATTTGTTAACTATCTTTAATCCGTTTAGTAGGGTCTCTACGTCTAGACTGTCTGACAAATAATTTGGGAAAATTTTTGGCTGCACCCCTATGTCATTTGATGCAAGCTCAATTTTACCCCGACTCTTAGGCCTCATTTGATAGATTGCCATTGTAAAGGCATCAAACTTGTGTGGTTTTGAAGTCACTGGATCAATACTGAATGGCTGGACAAAGAGTTGAAGGTCAGGTCTTGTTGCAGAAGCATTGGATTTGATGAAACCAGCACCCAAGCCAGCTCCCATAGCTAGAAGCCCATTTCGGCAGAGCGCATAATTCATAAAATGCCAAGCTAATCTAAATTTATTTCCAAGTAAGGTATTTAAAGTGTTGGACAAACATCGAAAGACTGGGCGCGCCTGAAGGTGATCCTGCAAGTTTTGACCGACGCCCGGGAGGTGGTGTTTTACAGCAACGCCTCGATCATTAAGATGTCTACTCCGGCCAATACCTGAAAGCATCAATATCTGAGGCGTGCTTATTGCACCGGCCGACATGATGACTTCACAATTACAACGAAAAACCTCATCCTTACCTCGCCGCCTAACTTCTACCCCCACTGCAGTTTTATTCTTGATAATTATCTTTTTGACAACTGCGTTTGTCAAAATGTGCAAATTATCGCGCTTTTTGATTGGCTGCAGATATGCCCGAGAGCAACTACTTCGTAGACCCATATCGAGTGTCTGCTGATAAAGGCCTACCCCTTCTTGCGTATTTGAATTGTAATTATGATTTAGGGGGTAACCATTATCTATCGCACTTTTTAGCCATGCATCAATAATTGGCCACTGAGAGTTTGGTCTCTCTATTTTAATTGGCCCAGTCCTACCCATGTCGCGATTGCCTTCAATTTCCCGCAAGCCTTCCAACTTCTGGAAATAGGGCTCTACACTCTGCCAATCCCAAGATTCGCTGGGATTGGTATAAACAAAGCTTGCATGCCAATCGTCAAAATCCTCTGGCTGCCCTCTTACGTAAGCCAAACCATTAATTGAACTGCTTCCACCGAGCACTTTTCCCCTTGGCCAGACGAATTGGCGACACTTCATGCCCTCATCCAACTGTGTGGTGAAGTTCCAATCAAATTGCTCATTCCCACGGATAAAATAATAGCCAAAGGGCACATGAAACCATGGAGATTTATCAGGGCCACCAGCCTCCAAAAGCAATACTCGAAAGGTTTTATTTGCAGTAAGGCGGTTTGCTAGAACACAGCCTGCTGAGCCACCGCCAACTATTATAAAATCGAATCCACAATTCATCAAAATCGCTACTAATTATTTCAACAAGTTTCTATTTTCTCTAATGATTAACAAAATATTCCCGCAAAGCTGCACTTTAATTCACACAATATTTATTCAACGCCAGCTAAGATGATGGTCGCCCATTTTTTTGCAAATCTCTCTGATACTTGTCCGTTTATGGATTGCCCCAAACCAATGTGGCCATTCTACATGCTTGGGTGTAAGCTTAGGAATGTATCATAAATTTTTTAAGGGCCCATCTTGACACTAAACCAAAACCCTCATCAACCAACCCCAGCACGTGAAAAGATTCTCGAAATCGCCATCGGCCGTGCCACAAAAGGTTTCCGTTTGCAACAAGGGATTACGGTTAGTGACCTTGCCAAACGCACGGGCCTATCCAAAGGTATGCTCTCAAAGATAGAGAATGGAAATATTTCACCATCACTCTCAACGCTTCAAAGTCTAGCAATCGCCCTTAGTGTTCCCTTAACAAGTTTCCTTCGTGTTTTTGAAGAAACAAGATATGCTGTTCATACAAAATCAGGCAATGGCGTGGAGACAAATAGGGCTGGCACTCGAGCAGGTCACCAATACAAGCTTCTTGGGCATTTAAAATCATTTTCAAGCGGCGTTGTTGTCGAACCATATTTGATTACCTTGACCGAAAAGTCAGATAAATTCCCAACTTTTCAACATGACGGTGTGGAAACCATTTACATGCTTGAAGGCATTATTGAGTATCGGCATGATGACCAACTCTTCGTACTGGAGCCTGGAGACACTCTGTTTTTTGAAGCAGACGCGCCTCACGGACCTGAGATACTTGTTAAGCTGCCTGCGAAATTCATATCTGTAATCTCCTATGCCCGCGTAAAATAAAATTACCTTTAATGGTGATATTTGTCGGCTCATTTTATTGATTTTTTCATCGTTTAAGTTCGCATTTACGAAATATTGGTGAAAAATATACCAGTAAGAAAAATAGTTTCTTGAGGGTTTTCATTTGTGGCGTATGATGGGCCAGCAATCGATTCCTTTATGAGATGATGGTTTTACATGTGCGGCATTGTTGGATTATTTTTGAAGGACCAAAGTTTGCAACCTCAATTGGGAAGTTTGCTGTCGGATATGCTTGTTACTATGTCTGATCGCGGACCGGACAGTGCCGGGATTGCCATTTATAGTGGAGATGGTGAGTTCAGAAGTAGCGCCACCAAGCTTACACTGCAATCGAATGCACCTGATAAGGATTTTGTCGATCTTGCGGCGGATATAAAGGCAGAAGTAGAAACAAATCAAAGCAAAATATCGTTAACCATCAAGGATACACATGCTGTATTGACGGTGCCGGCAGACATGGTTGACGAAGTTCGTACTGTGCTGACCAAACTTAGACCCAATGTCCGGGTAATGAGTGTTGGCGAGGCCATCGAGATCTATAAAGAAGTTGGACTGCCACGATCTGTCGCTGACCGGTTTGCTGTATCCCAAATGAGCGGGACACATGGTATTGGCCACACACGCATGGCAACTGA
The DNA here is from genome assembly GCA_902623185.1 of uncultured SAR116 cluster alpha proteobacterium. Taxonomy (GTDB): domain Bacteria; phylum Pseudomonadota; class Alphaproteobacteria; order Puniceispirillales; family Puniceispirillaceae; genus MED-G116. Next base: position 25,218 of record CACNSW010000005.1, on the reverse strand, counting down.
GTCTGCAGTCACAACAATGGGAGCGCATCCTTTTTCCACTGGGGCCGACCAATGCCTTGTACATAACGGTTCGCTATCCAATCACAACAGTCTGCGGCGCAAGCTGATCCGTAATGGTGTTCATTTTGAGACAGACAACGACACTGAGGTTGCAGCTGCCTATCTCACGCATAGTATGCAGAAGGGTGCCAGTCTTGGTGAAGCGCTGGAGAGCGGACTCGATGATCTAGATGGTTTTTACACCTTTGTCGTAGGCACGCGCGACGGTTTTGGCGTTGTACGTGATCCAATTGCTTGCAAGCCAGCCGTGATGGCTGAAACCGATCAATATGTCGCTTTTGGCTCTGAGTATCGCGCCTTGGTAAACCTGCCTGGAATTGACGTTGCCCATATCTGGGAACCCGAACCCGCAACTGTTTATTTCTGGACACATTGACATGCAGATTTTTGATCTCGAAGACCGGGGATTGCGAGCTTTGAACCAGACGCTGCACGACCAGGCAAATGACACCAATCAGACAAGCTGGGAAATCATCAATCCCCGCGGCAGCCACGCCATCGCCGTTGGTCTTGACGCACCCATTGAGGTGAAGATCAAGGGCTCAACTGGTTATTATTGTGGTGGCATGAACAAGCAGGCGGATATCCTCGTCGAAGGTTCAGTTGGCCCGGGCGTTGCCGAGAATATGATGTCGGGAACCGTTGTGATCGAAGGTGATGCTAGTCAATATGCAGGCGCCACCGGACGTGGTGGCCTGCTCGTCATCAAGGGCAATGCCTCATCGCGCTGTGGTATTTCTATGAAAGGCATCAACATCGTCGTCCATGGCAATATCGGACATATGTCAGCCTTCATGGCACAGTCAGGAAATCTCGTTGTTCTTGGCGATGCCGGTGACGCGCTTGGCGATTCGCTCTATGAAGCGCAACTTTTTGTCCGGGGAACGGTTAAGAGCCTTGGTGCTGACTGCGTAAAGAAGGAAATGCGAGCTGAACATATTGCACTGCTTCAGAATTTACTGGACATGGCTGGTGCAGATGCCAGTCCAAAAGAATTTACCCGCTATGGATCAGCGCGGCAACTCTATCATTTCGACATCGATAACACTGGCGCATATTGAGGACGCAAACATGGATGAGAACAAAATCAACAAGCCACGCACTATGCCAATCCAATCAGCGACCTTTAGCGGATCAGTCAATGCGGAGATCAGACGCGCTGCTGCAACTGGTATCTACGACATCCGTGGTGGTGGTGCCAAGCGCAAGGTACCACATTTTGATGATCTGCTGTTCCTAGGTGCATCAATGTCACGCTATCCGTTAGAAGGCTATCGTGAAAAATGTGAAACCAGCGTCATACTGGGAACACGTCATGCTAAAAACCCGATTGAACTCGATATTCCAATCACCATCGCCGGAATGAGCTTTGGCGCGTTGTCAGGGCCAGCCAAGGAGGCACTTGGCCGTGGTGCCACGATGGCAGGCACATCGACAACCACGGGTGATGGTGGCATGACCGAAGAGGAGCGCGGTCATTCTGAAAAGCTGGTCTATCAATACCTGCCATCGCGCTATGGCATGAACCCTGATGATTTAAGACGTTGTGACGCAATCGAGGTGGTGGTTGGTCAAGGTGCCAAACCTGGTGGTGGCGGTATGTTACTTGGCCAGAAAATTAGCGACCGAGTTGCTAAAATGCGCGATCTACCAACAGGTATTGATCAGCGGTCAGCCTGTCGACATCCGGATTGGACAGGACCTGATGATCTAGAGATCAAAATTCTGGAGCTGCGCGAAATCACCAATTGGGAAAAACCCATCTACGTCAAGGTTGGTGGCGCACGTCCCTATTTTGACACCACACTGGCGGTTAAGGCGGGAGCTGATGTCGTTGTCGTTGACGGTATGCAGGGTGGCACAGCCGCAACACAGGACGTATTTATCGAACATGTCGGCCAACCAACGCTAGCCTGTATCAGGCCTGCTGTTCAGGCGCTGCAGGATCTGGGAATGCACCGCGAGGTTCAGCTCGTTATCTCGGGAGGTATACGCACCGGAGCCGACGTTGCAAAGGCGCTAGCGCTTGGCGCGGACGCCGTATCTATTGGTTCGGCAGCTATGATTGCACTAGGAGACAATGACCCCCGCTGGGAGGCTGACTATAACGCGCTTGGCACGACCGCCGGTGCATATGATGACTGGCATGAGGGTAATGACCCCGCAGGTATCACCACACAGGATACAAAATTAATGGCACGCTTTGATCCAATTGACGGCGGAAGACGATTGCGCAACTATCTTAAAGTAATGAGCCTAGAGGCACAGACGATCGCGCGCGCGTGTGGCAAAAATCATGTGCTGAACCTCGAGCCAGAGGATCTATGTGCCCTGACCATTGAGGCAGCCGCTATGGCCAGAGTGCCATTGTCGGGAACAGATTGGATTCCAGGACGTGAAAAATTCTAGGCTGATGCATATGACTTTGAGGCTTTTGCAAACTCAAAAAAATTGGATATTTTAATAGGATTTGAGCAGGGGAGAGCAAGATGCCAGATGATGTAAAAACGCTAGGCGCTAATAAGCGCAGCCTTGTTGTTGAAGGATTTACAAATAGTGTTTTGGATCCGAATGAGCCAATGCTTGGCCCAATTGAGAATGGTGGAACAATAATAGCAAACACAGCTCCAGGCTGCTGGGGTCCAATGATCACACCAAGGCTCCGCGGTGGACATGAAGTAACACAACCTGTTTATGTTGATGGTGCAGAGCCAGGTGACGGCATTATTATTCGTATACGCGATGTGACAGTGACATCAATTGCCACTGCTTCAGGGCATGACACCACACCTGAGGGATATTGTTTAGGTGATCCATACGTTGCAGCACGATGCCCAACTTGTGAAGCGGTATGGCCAGAAACTTATGTGGAGGGTGTCGGCCAAGATTCTGTCAAATGTGAGAAATGTGATAATCCGGTAAAGCCATTTGAAATTCTCCATGGTTATACTGTCACCTTTGATGGCACCAACAACGTCGGTGTAACCCTCCCAAAAGCATCTGCCGAGAAAGTGGCCAAGCGTGCCGATCATTACGCCGCATTGCCTGATAACTCCCGTCAACATTCAATTCTGCATTATGCACCTTCAGACATGCCTGCTGTAATGGTTAGGATGAGACCGTTTCTTGGACAATTAGGCACTGTCCCCTCTATGCCAATGCCAGACTCTCACAATGCAGGTGACTTTGGTAGCTTTCTGGTTGATGCACCACATCAATATGCAATTTCGCATCAAGAGTTGATAGAACATAAAACAGACGGACACATGGACATTGACGCAGTGAGACCTGGCGCAATCCTTGTGGCGCCCGTCAAGGTCAAAGGTGCTGGTGTTTATGTTGGTGACATGCATGCAGCACAAGGTGATGGTGAGATTGCAGGCCATACAATGGATGTTTCGGGCAGCGTGACATTGCAAATTGAAGTGCTTAAACGCTTTAAAATTGATGGGCCTGTCCTTTTTCCTCTGGTCGAAGACTTGCCCCCTCTTGCCAAACCATTTACCGGTGAAGAAATCGCCAAGGGTGCTAGGCTTGCCAAAGTATGGGGCATTGATGAGTTGGAGAGCTTGGCGCCAATTTCAGTTATTGGCACTGCCTCTAACTTGAATGAGGCCATCGACAATGGTCTTCAGCGTGCCGCCACATTATTGGATATGACAATTCCAGAAGTTCGAAATCGGGCTACAATAAACGGCGCAATCGAAATCGGCCGCGCGCCTGGTGTTATACAGGTAACCTTTTTAGCACCCCTGGCAAAGCTTGATAGGGCTGGCCTTGGTGACATCGTGCGTGAACAGTATAATATCGGATAGTATCACAACTCTGGTATTTCGCAGTGCGTCTGAAGATGATTAGCAATATCCCTCGACAACGTTAACAAGTTCTGATCTGCACCAAAGCCCCCAACCAACTGAAAAGCAAAAGGCAAATTTGCGTCATCACTTCCAAAAGGTATGGTAACAGTCGGCACCCTCATCAATGTCCACAATCGACTGAATAGAGGGTCGCCTGTTGCTTCAATGCCAGCTGGAGCACTTGAAGGAGCCGCTGGCGTCATTATCGCATCATATGCCAAAAATAAGCCTGCCAACACCTTTTCAGCAAAATCGCGCTCAGCCAACGCTGCTTCATAATCCCTGCGCGAAGTGGCGAGCCCAGTTTCAATCAAGTTGTAGAATGCGCCGCTTAATTTTTCAGGATGGTTATGAAACTCAAACTGCCGTGCGCGTGCAACCTCAAATGCCATAACTATTTTGTGACATTCACTCAATTGGGTGAACTCAGTGGGACACTCCAAATCGGTCAACTTAACACCAACAGACGCCAACATTTCACCAGCCTCTAAAATAGAATCTTGCATTTGTTGGCTAGCTTCATGCCAATGCGGCCCCTTTAAAAATGCGATATTTTGTGGGTATGACCGAAACGGTAGTTCACTTGGTAGATTAGTTCCACATAAAGCAGCCCGTGCAAGGATCAAATCATCAACGCTACGTGCCAACAATCCCAATGAATCCATACTTGCAGAAAGCCCCATCACGCCTTGCAAATCAATTGACCCTTGGCTGGCCTTATAGCCAAACACACCACAATAAGCCGCAGGTCGTGTTAACGATGCTGCCGTCTGTGAGCCAAGCCCCAATACAGCCATACCATCGGCTACAGCAGCGGCCGAACCACTTGATGACCCACCTGGGGTGTGGGCTAAATTATGAGGGTTTCGTGTCGGACCTGGGGAAAAATAGGCAAACTCAGTTGTGACAGTCTTTCCCATTGGGATAGCGCCGGCACGGGAGAGCATCTCAACGCAACTGGCATTTCTTGGTGCTTGGAAGCCTTTGTATATGAGACTGCCCCAACTCGTTGGTAAATCTACTGTATCAATGATGTCTTTTACAGCGAACGGCACGCCGTGAAGGATTCCTTTTTTGGGTCGCCGGTCTGCTGCTCGCGCAAGCGTCATAGATCTGTCTGGGTCAAAATCTATGAATGATTTAACCACGCTGTCACGAGCCTCTATGCGGATAAGGTGATCCGCCATAACCGCTTCGGCCGTTAATTTCCCTGAAGAGATTTGAGCTACTATTTGGGTAGCTGTCATCGAGCAAATGTTACTGCTCATAGGATTTATCCAGAGCAGCCATCGCTGAATCAAAAAGTGTTAGAGGTGGGTCATAAATTCCGCCTCCGATGCGGCCTAGTTCTCCAGCCTTATCAATTATGCCCAATGCAACAAGCGGACCTGCACCGAAATTTAATGATGATCTGAGTGGTATTCCAATTTTGGGCGCAGCCTCCTGAAAATCATAATGAACGCCAACTTTAAGAGCTTCACTACGATCTTCAAAATTCTGGGGTAGTACGTCCTTGAAAACTTTTATTTGTTCTGGTGCGCTGGATATCTGCATCGCACCGAGGCCCAAGGCTTCGACAACAGCGCTGTCCCCAATAGCACCAAGACGTCTGTTAGTATCTAGGTTTTGAAATATTTTGCCCTGTGGCGGCGTGGCTACCTCGGTAAACCATTGACCGGGCAACCCGGCGATCTGTAAGCCCATTCTAACACCATTACCGCCCATCGCAATAATCACGCTTGAGCCTCTTACGCCCTCTGCGGCGAGCATCATACATTTTGTTGCGGCCATCCAGAGATTTAGAAACATGCTTGGAGACTTTGCAAAAAAATCCCTTACGTCAGAGTTTATTGAACCGCCCTTTACGCGGCTTGCTAATTCATCGAATAGACATTTTGTAGACACGATGGTTCGTCCGTGACAATCATCGCCATGACGCAAACCAGTTGATGCGATAGGGATTAATTCAATGCCTTCTCCCAGGCCCCCCGCCATAAAATCCAACACGGGTCCATTAATCCAATGTAGATGCTTCACAGCCTCTTCTGATTTCTGACCAAGTCTGATCGCCGGTCCTGTCCCGCCATTGATTGGTGCCAGACAAAATTGGTTTCCATGATTTCCATCATAGACATAGTGAAGCGGCATTTGCGGCGTAACAACTGCAGCAAGCGGTGTCACAACATTGAAATCTTGTGCCGGCTTAAGAATAATTTCACCCGAAAGCACCATTTTCGTAGCGTCATCAAGATTTTTTGCAAGCCCTTCAAACACAGCGCCAACAGCCGCAGAATTAAGTATGGGAACGCAGATTTCTTCTATGTTACTGAAGGCTGGTCCCGCGTGTAGAAAAACGTTTTCGTCAAGACCCAACTGATTTTTTACAGTTTCAAATCCACGCCAGAATGGCTGTACAACCGAAATCCTATCAAAAGCTAGCAAATCTTTTGGGTGATAATTCAAATCCATCATACTGTGCTACGGTCGATTCCATGTGGCTTCATATTCTCTTAGATTTTTCTTAATAAACTTTGCCCTTTCCGCCCCGTGGAGATGATCTGCACCAGTGTAAATATCAGCAACGTCATGCGCAACTTTTCGCAATACCGCTTCATCGTCACGTCCTTCCTGAATGGGGATATTCAACATTGTGTCCCCGCCGTAAGTAGGAATAGAATTATCGAAATGATCGCCCGGTTGAACCACGTCGCCACCATTTTGCACTTCGTGAATTGCTTGTTTCAATTTCCGTCTTACCTTAGCCACACCACGATCCGTGAAACACAGATTTTCTCGTGCGTGAATGTTTTTGGGGCCTTGCGAAACCCAGGCGTCATAATCCCCGGGATCTGATTGCATTTGTTCGTAAGATCGGTCTGGACCCTGACCATAGAAATCAGTCTTGCCAAAACCAACCTCGTCACGGTTGGTCATTCCCTGCGAGTCCTCACCTTCCCTAAAATGACGCCAAGCAATCACACGAGTATTCTCGTCATCAATCGGCACAACCCAACGCGATAAACCGCAGCGGCCAAAATATAAAGATTTATCTGGCGTTGGAAAGTGCCCTCCATTTTGGGTAAAAGAGGGCAGCACTTTGTCATGGATTCTGAGCCAGATTATGTCACCAACCCGCCTAGTATTAGTGTAGAAATCACCGATTTTTGTGGAGAAATATTCAATACGCGGCAACTCAGCAAAAGCTTCGATAAATTGAGAGCGAACAGCTTTTGTGTGCAAATAAACTGTGTGAAATGGATCCCATGCATTCTCCATCACTTGCAACCAATTACATGGCGAATCTATCAGGTATGGCAACATCTCATCCCCTTCATCATCGAACGTGTCATAGAATGGAAATGGAGGGGTTTTGTCTGCAGGACCCATGTAGGTGAAGGCGAGGCCTTTGTATTCGATTACAGGATAGGCACCCAAACAAACTTTTTCCTTTATTTTGCTGGCAGGTGGCTCACACGGTGTCTCCAAAATGGTTCCATCTACATCGTATTTCCATCCGTGATAGCTGCACCTGATGCCACCCTCTTCAATGATGCCAAACTCCAAGGACATGTTTCTGTGCGCACAGTGAAGATGAACCAATCCCAGCCTGCCTTTTTTTTCACGGAACAAAACTAAATCCTCACCCAAAACACGAACCCGGTAAGGTTTGTCAGAAAACTGATTAGTCATCGCAATTGGTAACCAAAAGCGACGCTGATACTCACCACATGGCGTACCGGGACCGACCTCTGCAAGAAAGGGGTCAGGTTTTTCAGACCAAACATGCTGCTTCGCATGACCTCTGAAATTACCTGCCGGAACGCTCGGGTTTCGGTTAAGCTTTCCATCTTCCATTAAAAACTCCCTAAGCTTGCATCAACAATTTTTAAGAAACATCGTTTACTCAAAATACACCACGAGCGCTAATTATGACAGTCAATTCTAATAATCAAATCCAGACCGCCAAAAGCGTTATTTGGCGAAGGGATCCGGAACAGCCAATTTACCGTTCCAGACCACTTTCTCTTGCATGAAATCACGTATGGCATTCGGACCAAGCTCTCTACCATACCCAGATTTTTTTATACCACCCACGGGTGCACAAGCGCTTACCGAGCGGTAATGATTGATATAGACTGTTCCTGCGTCAATTTTAGACGCGATCTCATTTCCAAAAGCTTCATCAGTTGTCCAGATGCCGGCTGCAAGACCATAATCCGTGTCATTGGCGAGGTTAATAGCCTCTTCTTTATTAACGAAGCTGTGAACACATAACACAGGTCCAAACACTTCCTGTCGCCAAATTTCACTAGATGGAGAAACGTTTTCCAAAATCGTTGGCTCTATGAAATAGCCTCCCTCAAACCCCGGAACATTTTTGTTGGAACCACCAAAGGTGATTATTGCACCCTCTTTTTTAGCACGGTCCAACATTGACAGGATTTTGTGATATTGAGCTTTATTTGCGATTGGTCCAACATCCGTATCTTCTTGTAGCGGGCTTCCAAAATTAAGTCTGCTCAGCTTTTCTTTCAACCTCTCAACAAATGCCCGTCTAATTTTACCGTGGATTATTAACCTTGAGCCAGCAACACAGCTTTGGCCGTTCGAAAGAAAAATTCCTGACATCACACCGTTTATTGCGCTGTCTAAATCAGCATCCGCAAAGACGATTTGTGGAGACTTTCCACCTAACTCCAAAGTCGATGGCTTGACATGTTTTGCGGCCGTGGCTGCAACTTTAGAGCCGCCAACCTCAGACCCCGTGAAAGAGACTTTTTTGACTGCGTCAGCATCTACAATCGCACTTCCAACCTCATCCCCATAGCCAGTCACCACATTTAACAAACCATTTGGCACCACGTCAGCTAACAATTCTGCGAACAAAACAGTTGAGGCTGAAGCCATCTCCGATGGTTTAATTATAACAGCATTACCAGCCGCTAGAGCGGGTGCAACTTTCCAGGCCGCAATCATTAAAGGGGAGTTCCATGCCGTAATCGCACCGATTACTCCATACGGTATCAACTCGAGATGTGCTGAAACCCCTTCGAGATCGAGGTTTAATTCCTCCACTTCCAATTTAGTAAGGGCGAGAGCAAAATGACGATACCACCCGCTAAGCCCAGCAATTTGTGCAGCGACCTCACGAATACGCTTGCCATTGTCATTGATTTCAATTTCGATGAGTTGATCGTGCTCGTTATCTAACTGCTCTGCAATACCATGCAATATCTCAGAACGGTTGACGCTGTTATCACGCCAATTAGTTTGCTGTGAAGCTTTAAATGCGGCCTCGACAGCAAAGTCGACGTCAGCTCTATTCCCCCTTGGAATCTGTGCCCACACCTCTCCTGTGGCCGGATTGATGCTATTAATCCATTCACCACTTTTTGATGGAACGGATTGCCCGTTTATGAAATGATAAAACCGCTTAATCATGGGTACGCTCCTAGGTGCCCGTTTCTCCACAACTAAAACAAAACACTGCTTTTTTACAATTCACATTGCAAAGTGCTTATATTTTTGACTATCGATACGTCGACCAACAAATACATAAAAAAGAAGCATTTTTTCTAATTTAAAAAATTTTAGGAATTGTTGATGATATACAGCCTACCTCGACCTGGAGGCACTTTAATATACAAGGTCGTCGGCAAACAAGACGCTGACACTATTTTCTTTTGCCATTCACTAGGTGCCAATCAATCGCTCTGGGGTCGCCAGATTGAGCAACTATCTGACTCCCATCGTATCGTAAGTTGTGACCTTCGTGGCCACGGCGAGTCAGACATATTTGATACCCCTTATACGATTGAAATTATGGCGCAAGACATTGTTGCACTCTTAGACCATCTCAATATTCCGTCCTGCCATTTCGTTGGATTATCATTAGGAAGCATGATTGGTCTATGGTTAGGCGCCACCGAACCTAATCGGATGCAGCGCATGGTTCTGGCTGGGGCAAGCGCAAAGGTAAAGGATAGTTCCGCTTTTAACAAACGCATAAGTCAAATCGAATTGAATGGTTTAAATTCTATGTTCACGGAGTTGGACGACCGCTGGTATGCTGCTGGATATCCCGCCAAACAACCTTTAGTTGTTGATAAAATTCGCGCTATGATAGCAAAAACTCCAATCAAAGGGTATATCGCGGCAACGATTGCCGTGCGCGATTTCGACATCATTGAGCAACTACCAAATATCAAAGCACAGATGTTGCTAATTACAGGGCTTGAAGATAAAGCAACTCCACTATCTGACGCCAAATACATTGTTGAACGGTGTCCTAATGCGACCCTCACCATAATCAAAAACGCTTCACATTTAGCGATGGTTGAGAAGCCAGAAATCTTTGATGATGCGCTAATCAAATTCATTAGGGGCATTGGGTAGCTTCCACTACTGAGGTAGCGTAAAAGCAGTTTTTATCACTCGCAAATCTGATGACCTATAAATCCAAGACCAGTTTCTTCGATTTGCATCCGGCCACGCACAACGCTACGGAGGTTTCCTGCTCGTCTGGCATCAAAACAACATCATTATGAACAGGCTCGCCGTCTAGATAATCGACTACACAGGTGCCACACACTCCCGCCTCGCATGAAGTTTCAACTTCAACATTAGCCGCTTTAAGGGCCTCGATGATCGACTGCCCAGGACCAACGTCAATTGTAAGGTCCGAGCGCAAAAGCTCTACGGTGAAACCAACTTCTGATAACGCCTCGCCACCTTTCTTTCCGCTGATCGGATTGAAATCCTCGGTGATCAGTGACCCGCCTTGTAAATCGACTATCTCTGAGAGCGCGTTCATCAAACCCCTAGGGCCACAACAATATAACTGAGCACCTTTCTCGTTTTTCACAAGTTCATTCAAATCAATTGATTTCGCCAGATCACCCCTATCGTAATGGACCAGCATATTTTTGCCAAATAACGGAACAAGCTGTTCAACAAACGCGGTCGTTTCTGGCGCCCTTGCACAATAGTAAAGCTTCATCAGTAACGCGTTCTGCTTGCAGTGATGTGCCATAGAGATAAAGGGCGTTATCCCGATGCCACCTGCAACGAAAACATGAGCAGTCGCATCGTCAACAATTTTAAAATTATTCCGGGGATGAGATATCGCAATAACGTCACCAACGCGCAGGGTCTGATGAACAAAAGCCGAGCCACCACGACCCTGTCGCTCTAAAAGAACCGCAACTTGGTAACGATTTTTTTCCTTTGGATCATTCATAAGTGAATATTGCCTAACGAGACCATCGCGTAGAAACACGTCGATATGGTCACCTGCGCCGAAAGGAATAAGATTATTACCCAGCGTAGGGACCATTTCAAAACTTAAAATACCCTTTGCCTCGTGCCGCATTGCGCTTATAAGAACTTCTTGTTTCTCTGCCATTTCACAAAATCACCTTTAAAAATATTCACCAATGAAAAACGTCAAATAAATGAAAGATTTAAGAACCACTGCACTCTAAAAGAACCCGTTCGCTTTTCACAAGTTTGATTGATTATCTACATTAAAATGGAGACCGTCTCATAATTCCACGGTACACATTGACCGCATTATTATTCGTCATTGCTCTTGGCGCGCTTCGAGGCAGTGTGCCCGCCATTGCAAAAATAGTAACTTTAGGTGGAATCGACCCATTTACGTACGCAGCCTCTATATCATTTTTTGGAGGACTTCTTCTCCTTGTGGTCAATCGCATCTTAGGTCGGGCGACGCCTTTTTCACACGAAGTCCTTTGGTTCTCATTAATCGGTGGGTTTATTGGCATTACTATCCCACATATTATCTTTTTTAAAGGTGTCACGAGTGTCGATGTTGGAATTGCATCAGCTATGATCAGCGGCATACCGATTATTATTTATGTGCTTTCACTATTATTTAAACAGGAAGTGTTCACAATTTGGCGCTTCATCGGTGTTCTTTTTGGTTTTACGGGTGTGAGTATAATCGCGGGGTCCAGCTTAACAGAGGAGGCAATAATTACGGCGTCGTCTGTTGGTATATTCCTAATCCTGTTGTCCACCTTTTTCTACGCGTCAAATGTGATTTTTATAGCTATGTTTTTGCCCAAAAAACTATCTCGCATGCAAGCCGCAGCATGGATGATGATTTTTGGTTCCCTACCAATTTGGCTTTACGTCCTTCTTGGCGATAATTCTTCCCTTTTTTCCGTTGCCACTCAAAACTCAGCTTTTGTCTTTTTGCTAATACATTGTTTCATTTCGGGTCTGGCTTATTTTCTTTCATTTTTTATCATCTCAACTTACGGACCTGTCATTTACTCTGGCGCAGCCTACTTGATGGTAGCGTTTGGCATATTTGTTGGGGTAATCGCATTTGATGAAAGATACACAAATCTTGATTTAGTCGGCGTTGGCTTTATCATCCTAGGTGTTGTTGTGGTTACAATGAGAAGAAATCAAACCGGCACAGACCCGAGGCTTGACCCGCCACAAACATAAAGTGTTTGCCCCGTAATGAAGGTGGCCTCCTCTGACATTAGAAATGTTACCACGCCAGCCACATCTTCAGGACGACCAAATCTACCCAGTGGAATTTTATTCAGCTTTTGTTCACGGACGGAACTGCCCGGGGGATTATTTTTCACAAATAAATCAGTTTCCACCGGTCCAGGAGCAATGGCATTGCAACATATATTATATTTACCCAGCTCCAGCGCCCAAGTTTTCACAAAACTTGAGACCGCCGCTTTGGATGCAGAATAAGCAGTGCGTGTTGGAAAACCTAAAATCAACTCTGAGGAAATATTGATTAAACGGCCCTGTCTATTTTTAATTAATGTTGGGATAACAGCGGCGGACAATTCAGCTACAGCCGTCGTGTTAAGATCCATTACCCTCTCATAAATTAGGTGATCAAACTCTTCGATCAGATTGGGAGTAGCAATCCCTGCATTATTAACCAAACCAAAAAGATCATCGCGTTCAGCTAAGACTTTGAAGACTGCACGCCTGCCATCGGGGTCCATTAAATCGCATGGCACATGAGTGATCCCATCCAACAAAGGTTCAGTACGGCTAACTGACAGGACACCAAAACCTTTGGAAAGCAGCTTTTGACAGGTTGCAGCTCCAATCCCGCGACTGCCACCGGTTACAATCACAGTTTTTTTATCGGTCATCTAAATTGCATTTCCACCAGGGCTTTTGATCAATGTTTCGATCAACGTGTTACGAGTTCTAAGTGTACTAAATTATAGACAAAAATATTTCTCTCCACGCAACATATTTTCTTGATACGCAACCAAATATAGACTTAACTTGAAAGCCAAATGTTATGAAAAGTAGGGCAGGACTTATGGAAGACTATCGCGATATAGCTAAAGAATGGCGTCAGCGACCAAATGAAACTTTTGGCGGGTATCATCTAGCCGATCGTCCTGCCCCTGATCCAGAACTCACTAAAACTGGCCCAAGAACGCCAGCCGGAGAATATTGGCGCCGTTTCTGGTTTCCAATTTGTCTGTCGGAGGAAGTGACAAACAGACCTCTTCGTAAACGTATTCTCAGCGAGGACTTGGTTGTTTATCGCGATGGTGAAGGCAACCTCGGACTACTACATTTGCATTGCAGTCATCGAAACATGTCCCTCGAATTCGGCATAATTGAGGACAGGGGCATTCGATGCGCTTACCACGGTTGGCTGTATGATTACGATGGAACTGTAATGGAAACTCCAGGTGAGCCAGCAGGTAGTCCACTCTGCGCAAAAGTTAAGCAGGGTGCTTATCCAGTTCAGGAATTTAAAGGATTAGTGTTTGCCTACATGGGCCCGATGTCCGAGATACCAGATTTTCCGATTTATGACACGTTTGATCTGGATGGGCATGAGTTGGTGCCCTACCGGCTAAGCTATCCTTGTAACTATTTGCAAGTCGCTGAAAATACTATGGATCCTATTCACACTGTTTATCTGCACACTTTGGTTGGTGAAACACAATTTGAAGAAACGTGGGGGATTACACCTGTTTTAAAATTCCACGATGGTGAAACCGGTCTCTATTCGACGCTGACTTATCGTGTCGATGACATGATCTGGGTCCGAACTCAGCAGACTGTGTTTCCAACTTTTTCTCACGTGGGGGCTTTTTGGGAAACTGGCAAAGAGGAGAAGTATTTTGCGCGCTCTAGTATTACCAAATGGACTGTACCAATTGATGACACAAACAGCATGATTATAGCTTGGCGGCATTTCGGTCCAGCGATCGATCCCGACGGCAAAGGCAAGCGTGATGAAGTAAAAATTGAATCAGTCGATTTTGAGGGACAAACCGAGGCGCGTGACTATGATGAAATGCAGCGTAACCCTGGTGATTATGAAGCGCAGGTCTCTATCGGCCCAATAGCGCGACATGCAGCTGAGAACCTCGGCAAAACTGACCAAGGTGTAATGATGTTGCGAAACAGACTTAGACGTGGTGTAAGGGACGTTGCCAATGGTAATAAGGTGGTTCATTACGACGCCGGCAAGCCGGTCAAGAATCTCTACACGCAAGACACCGTGATGCCAATTCCAAAGCGGGATGATATGGATGACGACGCGCTGATGGCTGCTGTTGCCGAAGAAGTTATGCGGGTTGTTCGCGAAGGTGACAAATTTGCGGGCGCAGAACGAGAGACATTCATAATTGAAAATCTAAAAATGATTAAATCAGATAAGCGTTTTGTTGTGGGTAAATAGTGGAAAATCGTTGGTTTGCATACTTAATTCCGCCGTTCATAGTCACTCTACTATTAGTGGCTGGCTCACAATTTGTTTTTATCCAAAACAGCTTTTATCAAGATCTTGGATTGGGTCGGACCGGAACGGACTTGACGTTAGTAAATTATATTAAGTTTTTCACCGACTCCTTTTACTTGAAAACTTTTTGGATCACAATAAAAGTCAGTGCCATTGCCGCTCTTTTAACACTCTTTCTAGGTTTTCCAATAGCTTACGTAGTAGCAAGAATGAAATCAAGGCTTGCGATGTTTTTGCTAGCCGGAATTGTAGTGTCAACATTCGTGACTATCGTGATTAAGGTTTTCGGCCTTATAATCATTTTTTCTGCTGACGGGGTAATTAACAAAACACTTCTTAATTTGGGATTAATTGAGAGAGCCTACAGCATTATTGGCACTCAAGAGGGAGTGGTGATTGGATTGATGCACTTCACCATAGGCTTCAGCGTTTTGCTTCTCTACAGCGTAGTGGTTACCGTACCACCCTCCTTGGAATATGCAGCTCAAATTCATGGTGCATCTCGCTTAAGAGTATATCAGCGCGTCATCATTCCATTATGTGCGCCAGGCTTCGTGGTTGGAGGGCTGATGATATTCAATATGTGTATGGGCGCCTTCACTTCTGCGGCCCTTTTGGGAGGTGGAAGAGTACTGACTCTGCCAGTTTTAGTCCAACGCACAGTGATGATGGAGGTGAAATATTCTACTGCAGCGTCCATAGCTTTCGTGCTTCTTGTTTCTGTGATTTTAATTAATTTGTTCTCTTTAATTGCTATCCGGCGCCTTCGCTCCGCTCGGCTTGTTGTGGCTTAGGATCCGCTATGCAAACTTGGACTGAAAAAATCATTTTGTTTATATGGTGCGGCTTTTCGTACGTTTTTTTACTCTCTCCAATGGTAGTGGTAATGGGGGCATCATTGCATGGCGGAGAGTTTTCTGCAGCGATTAAATTCCCGCCGGACGAACCTTCTTTTCAGTGGTATTCAAAAATACCTTCAGAACAATTTGAGGCGCTAGCGCTAAGTCTTCTGGTGGCGGCAGTTGCTACTTTCATCGCCGCTCTTATTGCCATACCTGCGGCTCTTGGTTTGGTACGCAGTAATTTTAAAGCGAAGTTTGCAATTACTTCTGTTTTTCGAGCGCCATTGCAAATTCCGGCCATCGTTTCCGGCATTGCATTTCTACAGCTTTATTATTTGATCTTTGATACTAGCGGTTTGATGCTTGCAGGAACGATACCGGGTATGCTTCTTGGCCATGTGTTCATTGCAACACCATTTCTTTTTGGAACAATAGTCGCGGTGCTCCAACGATTTGATTACAGATTAGAAGAGGCTTCTTACAGCCTTGGTGCTGGGAGATGGCGAACATTATACAGGGTTACTCTTCCAACAATAATGCCAGGCATATATTCTGGCGGTCTTTACGCGTTTATGGTTTCATTTGCGGACGTACCCATGTCTATTTTCCTTACAGCGCCAGGCTTCGTTACCTACCCAGTCGAGCTATTTTACGCAATGGAAAACGATTTCGATCCCAGTATCCTAGCCTCTTCGTCAATAGTCATCGTCTTTTGTCTGGCGATGCTTTTGGTTGTTCAAAAGGTAGTGGGTTTGGAGACCTTGCTCCGATCAGGTGGAGGAAGTGCAAGGTGACGATATGTCAACACAACAATAAAGGGAGTAAATTATGAAGAAATACAAAAAATTATTGGCCTCGGCAGGCTTCTCATTTGGCATAATGTTCGGGCTCTCCAGCGGGGCCTTGGCAGGTCAGTTTGATGGAGTCACGTTGAAAGTTGCTACTTGGGGCGGCTCGTGGAAAGCCAACATGGAAAAAATAATTGTTCCAAAGTTTGAGGCTTTAGGCGGCAAGATTGAATTTGTTACAGGCAGTCCGGCAGCCAACTTTGCAAAATTAGTCGCTGGCCGCGGCAGAGCTCCATTTGATGTAATGGAAGTGCTGGATGCGCAAGTTGGTGATTTCGCACAAGTTGATTATCTCCAGCCAATCAATCTTGATCTAATTCCAAACAAGGTAAATCTCCAGCCGTTTCAATATAACGAAACCTACGTTGGTAGTTGGAATACTCAAGAAACAATCTGCTACAACACAGAAAAATTTGCAGAACTTGGGTTAGCGGCGCCAAAGACTTACGCTGACCTCGCTGCTCCTGCATTACAAGACAAAGTGAGCCTGCCAGACATCAATTCTGGAGCTGGTTTGGCGAATTTTGGTGGTGTGATCTATGCAGCCGGTGGGGATGAGCAGAATATCCAACCAGGTCTTGATTTGATGAAAAAAATCAACGCTACGAAATTCTGGACTCGTGGTGGCGAGACAAAAACGCAGTTTGAGTCCGGTGATATCTATGCTGCAGTTGTGCACGCCGGATGGTGTACTCGTGCTGCCCGGGCTGGTTCACCAGTAATGACCGTTCACCCCGAGATTAAGCCAGGTGTTAAAGGCTTAGCTAAGGAAGGTTGGTTAGGCATAATGAAGTCCAGTGAGAACGTGGAAGCTGCACATTGGTTCATCAATGAGTATCTTACAACCGACTTTCAATATGAGTATGCAATTAATAGTGGAGTGTTTCCGCTGAACCAAGATGCCATCGAGAAAATGAAAACTGATGAAATCAACGCCAAGTTAATGGAGCTGGACTCGGGTGCAATCTCATCCATGCTGCGTTTGGACTACAGCAAAGTTGATAAAACCGCTTGGATTGATGGTTGGAACAAGACACTAACCACCAACTAGGTTGTGGTAAAATAAAATAAAACGTCGTTGAGTTGGTGGAGTAATATGTCTGGTGTTAAACTTGATAAAATTGTGAAAAGTTATGGATCGACAATGGCCGTTAATGACGTCTCATTGGACATTAAGGAGGGCGAGTTTCTCACCCTCCTGGGTCCATCTGGGTGTGGCAAAACCACCACTCTGCGTTTGATATCGGGCTTTATCCAGCCAACCAGCGGCGCCATTCATTTTGGTGACAAAGATGTTACGGGAATCGCGCCTCAACATCGACAAATCGGCATGGTTTTTCAGGACTATGCCTTATTTCCCCATTTAACTGTAAGCGAAAATATCAGCTTTGGCTTGGTCGAACGTCGTTATGAAAAAGCCGCGATCAAAGAACGCGTCGATGATTTGCTGGCATTAATCAAGCTCGAAGAGGCAGCGGACCGCTATCCGAGTGAAATCTCTGGTGGTCAAGCGCAACGTGTTGCAGTAGCTCGAGCTGTAGCTCACCCGCCAAGCGTATTGCTGATGGACGAACCGCTAGGCGCGCTCGACTTAAAACTTCGAGAGACAATGCAAACGGAACTTAGGCGCATTCAACAAGAACTTGGCATCACCGCCGTTTACGTTACGCATGACCAATCTGAAGCCATGAACATGTCAGACAGAATTGTTGTCATGAACCAAGGCGTCATAGAACAAATTGGCTCCCCGAAAGGCATCTATTCAAGCCCCCAGTCAGTATTTGTAGCAAATTTCATCGGCCAAGTTAATGTCCTCAACTGTAATGTAACTGTGCAAAAAGACAACATTACCGAACTTGAATACCAGGGCCAAAAAATTAGGGCTCAGCATGACAAATCATTGCGGCAAGGCACAACAACATTCCTGGCAATAAGACCTGAAGATATAAAAATCACACCAAAAGCTGCTCGAAAATCTCAAAATAGTTTGAAGGGAGTTGTTTCGGAGGCATTGTTCTCTGGAAATGTCATGAAAATATCAGTAGAGCTTGAGAGCGGCGATTGCATCAAAGTAGAATGTCCACCCAAGTTAAATAGCTTTGAAATTGGAAACCCTGTGTACGTTAGTTGGTTACCAGAAGATTGCAACATCCTCTTAAACTGAAGCCGGTAAGGAATAAATTATGATCCGAATACCTGTTAACCCTGGCTCTGTTGAATGGTCTGGAGAAAACCCAGGAATTTATTTGAAGTCAGATCCTGAAGGTGATTACTCAGTTGTAGCTTTGTTTTTCAGGATTGTATTGTCGCCGTATGGACGTGGTGTTGGAGCCATTGTCCTTGGCGAACCAGACAACGCAGCTGGCTATCCAGAAGTCCCAAATTTGTGTCTCACGGATAACCGCCCGATGATGAATTACCTAATCAAAAATTTTGCCTCTAAATTTCCAACATTGGTTGGTAGAGTTGGTGTTAATGCCATGACTTGGTTTGATGTTACCAGCAACACACAAATTAACCAAACTATGCCACACAGCTATTGTGAGGAGCTAGTCGCGAGTGGTGTGAGGGTAAATATGGTTTGGAAAGACCTTCAACCACCTATGGCTATTGAAGTTGGCCCAGATGCATCAGCTACCAAGGCGCATGACATGTATGCCGTATTTTTGGAGGCTAACGATGCTAGAATTTCCATAAATGGAACGTCATTAAAGGGTCGAGTAGTTGACCGACAATTCTTCGGTCGCAAGATGAGCACCGCTTTTCTCGCTTTATCTGAAACCTGGGTTAATCCGAATGGAAATGGGTAGGGAAAACCATGCCAATAAAACCAAATGTGAGGACAGGTGGCGTCGATTGGACAGGTGAAAATCCTGGGATGCTATTGAAAACACATCCGGACGGCGATTGGTCAGTCTTGATGCTTTTCTTTCGGATCGTGTGGTCACCCGTTGGACCCGGGAAAATCCTTTTATTGTATGAAAATCCGAGTACAGGTGCTGGCTTGCCAGAATGCTGCAATGTGATAATGGCGGACAATGAAGCTTTGCGTGACTATATCAAGACTGGATTCATCGAAAAACTTGGCACCTTTGGTAATGCACCTGCTTATTCGGCAAGCTCGCAATTGACAATTGATGAAGTCGTTAGCGACGGAGACCCATGTGGAAATTTCTACAGCGAGACGGTGACAGGTGGTGGCTTGACAATCAAATTGGTTTGGGAAGAACTGGGCAAGCCAACGGCGCTTGAATTGCCGCCAGAGTTAACTGGTACCGGTGAGCATGTGATGTATAGCTTGCTAGTTGACTCAAAATCATGTTTTGTCGAAGTAAATGGACGGCGGTTAGAGGGCAAGCCGGTCTCTCGAGAACAAGCAGGTTTAGCGCTCTCGACAGCATTTTTATATTATTCAGAAACCTGGATTTTCCCAGACAAGTGATTTGAGCTTTACAAACTATTAGCTGGCGCCGATGGCAGCGAGGCCGGCTCTTGCAACATCAAGATCATCGTCTCCTGAACCACCACTAACTCCAATTCCACCTATATGGACACCGTCCAAGACGATCGGCAATCCACCCGGCAAGTTAGTGTATTTACCGCCAGTAGCAAAGGCTACACCAGCTTCAAATTCTACCGGCAGTGCGCCAGATGGATGTTGACGTTCTGCCGCCACCCTGGCCTTTGCATAAGCTGGACCAGAAGCGAGATCAGCCGCTCCATCAGTTCGTGCAAAGCAAACAAGTCCTCCCGACGGGTCCATAATTGCAATACATTGTGGCACGTTCATCTCGTCAGCTCTGGCAACGGCTGCCTTCATCATTTTACTCGCTGCCATGTAATTAATGCGTGTCATGTTTATCGTATATGTCATTATATATATCCCCTTAAATCGACGCTCTATAGTTTTGCAATAAAGTGATCCAAAATCTTTGTCGCTAAAGCTGGTTCAACACGTCTTTCGATATTTTGCAAATATAACTATATTTTGGATTTACCATCTGCGTGCATCTCGCCTCCGCCACTTGCCCAAGAAGCATGTAGGCATCTTCGTAGCTCAGCGCAAAATCAGCATTTAACCAATAAACCATCTCTTGAAATGCTGTTCGCATTGCATCTTCTAACGGCCGCGCACACCCAATTGTACACAAGTGAGTTGGCGTCTCAATCCGTGGCCATGTCATTTCCAGTGGACGTGGGCAAACCTCAACTTCAACTGTTAAATGTGCTGCAATCTCGATCGCACCCATACCGTTACATTCACCATCCCCTTGAATAGCATGGCAATCACCAAGATAGAGGTATGCACCGTCATGATGAACGGGCAACATTACGACATTACCGTCGGTCACTTCTTGCACATCAAGGTTTCCACCAACTTTGTCACAATCGATTGTCATCAAGCCTCCATTAACAGGCGCAGTGGCGATGCAGCCAATCATTGGTTTTGCCGATAATTTGACCTTATCCGACCAGTGAACGATCCCATCCTTAACTAATACATTGTGGTTTTTGATACCGAATTCTTTCTGCCGACACCAATCTGGAAAAATACCAACTCCAGGCCATAATGCTGTGGTGCCTATTCCATCAACAGCAACCTTGTGTATGGTTATCTTCAGCATATCGCCAGCTTTGGATCCTATGACCTCAATCGGCCCAGTTACTGGGTTTACAAAGGGTAGCGTAACGTCGTCTTCCGTTAGCCGTTTATCCAAACTCGTCAACACGCCACCATTTATGTTTATCTCAGATTCAACCTCAAAGACTTCGCCAGGGTTAATGCTACCGACAAAATTGTCTGTTGCGGCAAAGGCAAATTTAAGCTCATCCCGATGAAAAAGCACTCTACCTTTTGGGGTTTTACCTATTGTCATGTCAAAATGTTCCTTCATAACAGCAATAAAAAGCGGTGTTTGTTCTACGGAGTTTACAAAGCGAGCAAATCACGGTGTGCCCTATCGATAAAGGCGCTATCAACTGGATTTAGTCCAGGTGCACCCGCTATGTGGCCCCAGTCAGATTGAATAGGACGCAGCTCAACATTCGACATAAATGAAGCCTGGATTTCATTGTCAGCAACAGGAAAGTAAAGATCCGTCTCGCATGGCATGAGTATTGTATTAGCCGTAATTGCTTTACAAGCGGCTTCAAAATCACTCTTGTACAGATCATTATCTGCAATATTTGCCACTTGCCATGTGTGCATCATTCCTAAAAGGTCATTTGCGTCAAAAGCTAGAAAGTTTGGCTCCCAGAACTCTTGCATATGAGCCGCAGCTGTTTCCTGGCCCAACTGCTGGTGCAATTTACGCCTGTAGAAAGCCTGTGACGGCCCCCATCCAGCCCATATCCGTGCAAAGGCACGAATGCCAGCTTCAGGCACATCTGTATAAGTCCCGTCAGCAAAAGTTGGATCGGCCAAAAGGCCTGCTTTGACCCCCTCGAGAAAAACCCAGTTGTGAGGAGATGTCGATGCGCTGCCACACCACGAGATCATCCTCTCAACGCGATCCGGAAAAATGGCAGCCCAATGATTTGCCTGTTGTCCACCCATAGAAAATCCAGTCACCATTGCCAGTGATTCAATTCCATATTCCTGCTCAAGCATTTTCTGCTGGGCATGCACATTGTCCCAGTGAGTAATTTTTGGAAAATTGACTCCTGAAATTGAGCCTTCAGCATTCGAGGGCGATGATGAGAGGCCATTGCACATCATATCAACCGCTACAATAAAGTACCTTGAGGGGTCTAGAGCCTTATCAATGCCAATCATTGCCTCATAATCTTGATGCCTTCCACCGTAAAATGTTGGCATCAGAATGACGTTGTTACGGGAAGGATTTAATGTTCCAAAAGTTTTGTGTGAGATCTTTAGGTTTGGCAGAACAACACCACTTTGCAACTCGACGTCACCAAGATTTACAACACAAGCCTCAACCGACATTGGCACACCTCACATAACAATTCGCAGTTTTTACGGTACCACAAGCAGAGCCAATAATCATGTTTTTACGACCATTTTTAGTAATGCTAATTGGATTTTTGATACCACAACTTAACTTCTCGCCACCCGTATTCAATTGCTAGCAGACCACAAAGTCACTAGTGCAAGTGAGTAATCACACTTTGAATCAATCACACGCTACGGCGATTTTGGTGCTCCAACGCCAATCATGCTATCTCGGGTGACAAGTACCTGCAGGTCAGCAACCGCCATATTCTCAACACTAACCGGACAAAGAGGCAGAACCATATATCGCAAATCAGCGGTACTGTCATAAACTCGGATTTTTGTTTCTGCACTTATTTCGAGCCCAAATTCGATTAAAACCTCACGTGGATCACGCACGATACGCGCGCGGTAGGCGGCACTACGGTACCAATCTGGCGGAGGGCCAAGCATATATCGGGGATAACAAGAGCATAACGTACATACAATAACGTTATGGATATCCGGCGTGTTACTAACAATTACTAAATCAGGCATTGATGAAACATCATACCCAAGATCTGCGATCATGGCCTTTGGATTGGAAAGTAGTGACTTTTTGAAATTTTCATCAGCCCAAGCGTGTGCAATCACAGAGGCACCAATGGCAAATGTTTGAGACGCCGTTCTATTTAATTGTTCGTTGAGTTCGGCGTTGGTGATAACCCTCTTAAGCAAGAGCAATTCGCGCAATGCTACCTCCCAAATTTCGCCTTCTAATAGAGGTTCATTATCAACGTCAGCGTCTTTGGTATGGTGATTGGTCTCGTAATTGGCCACCCTCACTCCTCTAACTCAGAAAGCCATTTGCCAGCAAGATCAGCGAATATTTCATCCATCTTGTTACCACCCCACAAATGCGCATGTGTAAAACGGACACGGTAAAGTATGTATGGATCACGATTATCTTTGAAGTAAGCTCTCATCTCTGGGTTTTCGACATGTCCAAGGCAAGAAATTACTTGACCAATCTTACCTTTCAAGTAGTGGGGGACCCGATGATGCTCTGCTGACCAAAGGCTTTTAACACGAACAAACTGTCCATTCAAAAAACCCTGCTTCTTACCCATTTCAATCACTTTGCCGTTGTTGGGAAAATTTGTTTCGCCTCATCACTTGCCGTTTTTTAGCTTCCCACTCCTGTGTAGAGAATATGCCTGTTTCAATGCACAGGGCCACAATCGCCCTCAGCCAGCGATCGTAATAGGATAATTTTAGGTAATCCTCATGTGAGAATTTTTCTGATGCCCTCCGCATCGCGTGGATATTCAATAAGCCTTTTCCAGCATTGCTGAGCAACAGCAGCATAGCATCAGCACGTTCTTCATAAGGTGTCGTGGGCATTTCCTCACGCGATATGCGCGCGTCAATGCCATGGGCCAGCAAATAATTGAGGAAACCACCAAGATCATGCGCACCTCTTGTCTCAACATGAGTGTGGCTCTTTGCCTGTTTATCATCCGTCATGGGCTTTGATCCATACCGCATTGTCATGAAACGCCACGCCACCAACCGGAGCGATAGGGTCCGCACCGGTAAGGCTGTTCACGCCAATGCCGCCAATATAGCTTTTGTTCGGCCACAGACTCTCGACCACAAGAACACCCCGTTTTATACCCTCAAAATACTTGGCGTGGATAAGAATTTGCCCGCGATCATTACTAATCTGACAAACGCTACCATCCGCGATATTACACTCATCCGCATCAAGGGGATGGATCATTACGCACGGACGCTCCTCAAGGCCGCGTGATGTCTTTGTTTCGGTAAAACTTGAATTCAAAAAATGCCTTGCGGGCGCGGTCACCAGACAGAATTGTGAATCTAGTCTGGTGGATTCCAATACATCCCAGTGATCGGGTAGAGATGGCATTGTATTCAAGATCTCATGACTGACATAGCCACTTGGCAAGAACGCTCCCCAGTCAACAGAGAAGCGAAACTTCCCATCTTTAAATGAGAAACCCTTCAAATAATGCGATTGATCAAAATCAGGCTGACAATCAAACCATGGTTCTTCTGAAAATTTGTTCCAAGTTGGCTTCTTGGACTCTACTAGAGTATGGCGGATGACATCAGTCCCCTCCATCTTAAATCCTGCATGTGATAATCCAAGACGTTCACCAAGTTCTGATATAACTTCATGATTTGAACGACATTTTCCCGGTGGATCAACAATTTTCTGACCCAGCATGATATGCTGATGCCCACCTCCCTGGTAAATATCATCATGCTCAAGAAACATAGTGGCTGGTAACACAATATCAGCCATGACTGCTGTTTCGGTCATGAATTGCTCATGCACGACCAAAAACAAATCATCTCTTCGCAAACCCTCAAGGACTTTGTTCGTATCGGGCGCCACGACAGCTGGATTAGTGTTTTGGATCAGCATTGCCCGTACCGGGCCTCCACCGCGCAAGGCTGTGGTTTCACCGCACAGAATTTCACCAATGCGAGATTGGTCTAACATTCGGGCTGGCTCATCAAGGTCTAATCCTTCAATAAGCTTTTTGTTCCAGCCGTAAATATTCGTGTTGTTATGAAATGCCCCACCACCCTCATATTTCCACGCACCAAGAACCGTGGCGATGGAAAGGGCAGCGTGCATGTTGACAGTTCCATTGCGCTGGCGAGTAAAACCATAACCAAGGCGAAAATAACTTCTTGGCGTTTTGCCAATAAGCTTCGCGAACGCCTCAATTTTATCAACTGATAAGCCGGTAATCGCACTTGCCCACGTAGGGGTCTTGTTTGTCAGATGATCACGCAAAACACCTGGACAATCAGCATAACTATTGAGGTAATCAAGATCTGCGTAGTTATCACGAAACAGGAT
>CACNSW010000004.1 GCA_902623185.1 uncultured SAR116 cluster alpha proteobacterium | reverse complement strand
CCAGCTCTGTCGATCACCCGCTGATCTACGCCTTCATAACGCCCACATAGAAAGACGGCGCCTCGCTGTTCTGCCAAATCACGGACCAACTTTTGATCCAAAACCCTGCCCCGCGGGGTAAAGTATATCCTGGGCCCAGGTGCCTCGACGACATGCTCCAGAGCGGCTGCAACAATGTCAGGCCTTAAAACCATACCACGGCCGCCCCCTAAGGGAGTTTCATCAACAGTCCGGTGCTTATCGCTTGCAAAGTCTCTAATGTCCAGTGTTTTCAGAGACCAAATGCCCTGATTCAGCGATTTTCCTGCCAAAGACGCCTCTAAAGGTCCCGGAAACATCTGCGGAAAAAGGGTTAAAACAGTTGCACTCCATTGTGTGACTGCCATATCACTACTCCGACTCACCCCTCATTACAGGTATTTTGCATTTTTTTATTCCCAACTATTGTTCCAGTTTACTGTCTAGAGTCTCCGCCCTGCTTTCTAAACCTGCCAATTCCAACATGCCAGTTGGTGGTAACAGCGTGACAAATCCCGCCTCAAGGCTCACGTCATCACGGTAGTCCGGGGCAAAAGGCAACATCATCGTCGGCCCTGAAGGTGGTTTAACCTCGATAATGTCACCGGCGCCAAAATCATGAATCCCAACAATGATACCAACCGCCTCGCCTTTAGGGCCACGTGCTTCAAGGCCAATAAGGTCAGCATGGTATAACTCATCAATTGCGACCGGTGGTAGAGCATCACGCGTAATAAACAGCTCCTGACCCTTAATCAATTCGGCCTCATCGCGGTCTGTCAACTCACGCGCGATGACAATGACCGGCCCCTTAGACGAAACTACCTTAACCCTTAGATGCAATTGTCTCCCATCTTTCAGATACACTGGCCCATATCGGTCCAGCGCAGCCGGTTCTTCGGTGTAGGCTTTTATTTTCAAGTGTCCACGGACGCCGTGAACACCCACAATCCTGCCAAGACATATGCGGCTAGCAGTCATTATCCGTCAGCCTTTTCCTCTTCAGCTGAAGCTTCTTCAGCCAGAGTTTGTTTTGCAGAAGCCTCTTCGGCAACAGCTTCTTCAGCCGGAATTTGTTTTGCGGAATCCTCTTCAACTGAAGCCTCTTTGGCAGAGGATTCTTCGGCGGGAGCTTCTTCAATTGAGGCTTCTGCAGTGGCTGATGATTCGTTTTCAGCAGCGATGGCCTCAGCAGCTTTAGCCTCTCGTTCTGCACGCTTCTTGCCGGGGGCTGATTTCTTTGGCTGTTCTCGGATCAATGGAGCCTCGGCAAGACCAGCTTTTGCCAGCATTTTGTGCACGCGTTCGGTTGGTTGCGCACCCTTGCTCATCCAATAATTTATCCGCTCACCATTTAGACTCAGCCGCTGATTGTGATCCTTTGGAACCATCGGATTGTAGATACCAACACGTTCCACGTACCGACCGTCACGCGGGGAAGATGCTTCAGCAACCACGATCCGGTAAAAAGGACGCTTCTTGGCACCGCCGCGTGCCAGTCTGATTTTTAGGGCCATGTTTTACTTCCTCTCATTGGCAAATGTATCTGTTCACTTTTTCTTTTTTGATGGTTTTCCACCGAGACCGGGCAACCCGCCCTTTAGACCACCCGGCATTCCAGGCATTCCCGGCATATTGGGCAGTTTCCCCATTCCTTTTGAAAGCGCATCCATATCGGGCATGACGCCACCGGCAGCACCCACACTGGACATGCCATTGCCCATCATCGCCTTCATCGCCGCAGCACCAGATTTGCCACCCAGCTTTTTCATCATGCGCGACATGTCCTGATATTGTTTAACGATCTTGTTCACTTCCTGAACCGAAGTTCCCGAACCAGCGGCAATCCGTTTGCGTCGCGAGGCGTTCAAAAGGTTAACGGATACCCGCTCTTTTTTTGTCATAGACAAAATAATCGCCTCCTGGCGCTTAATCATTGAATCATCAAAGCCAGCAGCAGCAATCTGTCTCTGCATCTTGCCAATGCCTGGCAGCATGCCCATCAAACCACCAAGGCCACCCATCTTCTGTATCTGGCGAATCTGTGCCAGAAAATCGTTCATGTCGAACTGACCCTTAGCCATGCGCTTGGCGATACGCTCCGCCTCATCCGCCTCTAGGGTCTCAGCTGCCTTTTCAACCAACGCAACAACATCACCCATATCCAGAATGCGGCCGGCCATGCGAGCAGGGTCAAAATCCTCAAGCGCGTCCTGCTTTTCACCAACACCAACAAGTTTGATGGGGCACCCGGTTATGTGACGCATCGACAGCGCCGCGCCACCGCGCGCATCGCCATCAAGGCGGGTCAGAACAATGCCCGTAATATTAATAGCATTATGAAATGCCTCAGCGGTGTTGACAGCATCCTGACCGGTGAGTGCGTCCGCCACGAGCAGAATTTCATGCGGGTCGGTCAACTTTTTGATGTCGCGCAATTCGCTCATGAGCGCTTCGTCAATACTGATACGGCCAGCTGTATCAAGAATGAGCACATCACAGGCCTGCAATTTGGCGGCCTGCAGAGCACGCTTGGCGATTTGTCCCGGTGTCTCCTGATCAACTTCGGGCAGGACCCCAACCTCAGCTTGTTCACCGAGCAGTCGCAGCTGTTCACGCGCCGCGGGGCGAGTCACATCGAGTGATGCCAGCATCACCTTTTTTCGCTCACGCGACCGCAGCCGCAGCGCTAGCTTACCAGCAGTCGTAGTTTTACCAGAACCTTGTAGACCAGCAATTAAAATCACTGCGGGAGGATTTGTTGCTAAATTCAGAGGTGCGGCATCGCCACCAAGAGCCTCTGTCAGTGCGTCATTGACGAGCTTGATAACCTGCTGGTCCGGGCGGACTGACCTCAGCACATCTGAACCAATTGCACCATCACGAATCCGGGCAATGAAGGATTTGACAACTGGCAAAGCGACGTCTGCATCAAGCAAGGCGAGCCGTACTTCGCGCAACGCCGCATCCACGTCAGACTCGCTTAACACCCCACGCTTAGCGAGTCCGCTGAAGACGTCCTGAAGTTTTTCTTTCAAGCTGTCAAACATCGCGTAGATCAGTCCTTTTTCATTTCAACGAGGCTGTCGCCATGCGCACCGATTTTGGGCAATTACCAACCTAAAATATCTGAACAGCAAAGTGTCACCCGTGCTCGAAAACTTCAAGGACGGATGGAACCTGCGAGGGTCGGATCGGTCGGCAATGGCCGGAGATTGATCGAGGTATTGCGCTATCCAGAATTAATTGTCAAGAATACTATTATGTTTTTTGTTCTCTCAAAGACTCTGTCACTGGTCCTCGAGCCTTTAGTCCACCCCTTCTTGCTCCTAATAATTGCCTTGCTCGCCAAGTGGCGAAAGCGACACCGGTTGCAAAGAGCCTGCGTTGTGTTTGCTGTGAGTTTGCCGCTTTTCTATGGTTTTCTACCTTTCTCACAGCCGGCGCTGATGTTGCTAGAGAATCGCTTCCCCATCCCAAATTTGGATGATCGCCCCATTGATGGCGTTATCGTACTAGGAGGCCACACTGGGTCTGGCCTGATTTCACAACAGCGAGGCCAACCACAGCAAAGCAGTAGCGCTGAAAGGTTAACGATAGGACTAAAACTTCATCGCCAATTCCCCAACGTTCCGCTAGTTTTTTCTGGTTTTTCAGGCGAGTTGTTTCGCAGGGGCTGGAGCGAGCCAGACATTATTCGTAAATTACTTTCTATCCTTAATGTTTCTAATGAGCAAATCCTATTCGAACAAAAAAGCCGTAACACATATGAGAATGCCGTGAACAGTCGACAGCTTCTTCTGCCACAGGCCGGATCACGTTGGATTTTGGTGACGTCTGCTGCGCATATGCCACGGTCAATTGGCTCCTTTGAGGCGGCAGGATGGACCGGAATAATCCCCTATCCAGTCGATTATAAAACTGGAATAGAATTTGAAAAGCTCTTCAGTCTTCAACTTGGCTTTGACTCAATGCGGCGTTTGTTTCATGAGATTGCCGGTTTGGTGATTTACCGTCTCACCGGACGCAGCAACAATCTTCTGCCTGGAGTAAAAGACTAATGATCTTTATTGATTGGCACCGGTCAGGGCATTGGCAAAATCACGGGCTGAGAATGCCTGCAGATCATCCAAATCCTCACCAACGCCAACTGCATGGACCGGAATGCCAAACTCCTCGGCAAGCGCAATCACGATGCCGCCTTTAGCGGAGCCGTCAAGCTTGGTAACAATCAGTCCGCTGACATCGGCAACCTCCCGAAAGGATTTAACCTGGTTGATCGCATTCTGTCCAACTGTACCATCAAGCACAATAATGGAATCGTGTGGCGCCTCTAAATCAAGCTTGCGGGTCACGCGTACGATTTTCGCCAATTCGTCCATTAGTTCGGTCCGATTCTGCAAACGGCCAGCCGTGTCAATAATGAGTACATCCGTTTTTGCCACCGTAGCCTTTTCCATTGCCGTATAGGCAAGCGCCGCAGCATCACCACCCTGCATACCAGCGATCACCTCGGTACCGGTGCGTTCACCCCAGATCTGCAGTTGCTCGATGGCGGCAGCACGAAAAGTATCAGCAGCTGCAAGCATTACGCTTTTGCCATCAGCTCGCCATTGGTAGGCAAGTTTACCAGCAGTCGTTGTCTTTCCAGAACCATTAACCCCAACCAACAGAATGACATGCGGCTTGACATCGTCCCGAATGGTAATTGGTGTGGCGACTGGTTCCAGAATTTCAGTGATACCATCAGACAGCGCTGCAGCCAGCGAGTCACTTGTGACTGACTCGTCAAATTTGTATTTCCGCATGGAGGCTGCTAAGCGAATTGCCGATTTTGTGCCAAGATCCGCCGCAATCAACGCGTCCTCGATTTCCTCAACCGAAGCCGCGTCAATCTTTGACTTGCCAAGCAGAGATGACAATTGGCTTGTAACTTTAGAACTGGTTTTACCAAGGCCATTCTTGAGTTTCTGAAACCAATTCATATCAACACCTCTGAACCACCAAAAGGTTGTCGCGTGTTTCTTTGACTGTCACATCAACAAGGCTTCCCGCCGCTACATAATCACCTGACAGCTGCATCCTGCTATAATTGCGCCCATGACCCATGTTGCCTGTTTCCACAAGAATTTGATCACGGCTGCCAACTGAATTCTCAAATAAAATCGATTGCCTGATCCGGCCAAAATCGCGCAACTCAGCGGCGCGCCCACGAATGAGACCTCTATCAAGTTGTGGCATCAATGCTGCCGGCGTTCCCTCGCGGGGCGAGAACGGAAATACATGCAAAAAAGTGATTCCGGCTCGATTAATAAGATCAAGACTCGCTTTGTGCGCTGTCTTTGTCTCTGTTGGAAAACCAGCAATTATGTCGGCACCAAAAACAATGTCCGGCCGCCTCCGCCTAGCCTCATCACAAAATCTGATCACATCGCGCGCGAGATGCCGACGCTTCATGCGTTTGAGCATAAGATCATCTCCATGCTGGATAGATAGGTGCAGATGTGGCATCAGCCTGTCCTCATGCTCAAGCATTTCCATCAAATCATGATCGGGTTCAGCTGGATCTATAGATGACAGGCGAAGTCGGGGCAGATTGGGTAGCTTGAAAAGCAAATGCCTAACAAGCTGGCCAAGGCGGGGGTGACTGGGAAGATCCGCTCCCCAAGATGTAATGTCCACGCCGCTCAATACAATCTCAGCGCAACCATCATCGATAAGCTTTCTAGCCGATTCGACGATCCGGTCGCGCGGTACCGAGCGACTATTGCCACGCCCATAGGGTATTATGCAGAAAGTACAGCGATGGTCACATCCCTGCTGAATTTGTAGGAAACCCCTTGTGTGACCATGGAAGCTTTCAACCATGTGAGATGCCGTTTCTCGGAGACTCATCACATCACCAACCACTATATCGCTAACATTTTCGCCAGCGCCCAGCGCCTGCCATTCATCGGGCTGCAGCTTCTCGTGATTGCCTATGACATAATCAACTTCAAGCATATCCGCCCAGTTCTGTGGAGCGATTTGGGCCGCGCATCCGGTCACAACAATGCGCGCATCAGGGTTTTCCCTGCGCGCGCGGCGGATTGCCTGCCTAGCCTGCCGCTCTGATTCGGCAGTGACAGCGCAGGTGTTAAAGATTATCGCGTCATTCAGTCCGGCATCTCTTGCCTGAGTGAGCATAACTTCGGATTCCCAGATGTTAAGTCGGCAACCAAATGTCTCTAGCTTCGGTACATTGCGTTCAGTCATTGGAAGCCCTCATTGTAAGCGCCAAAGCTCCATCCAGCACACCATGAAATGCATACGCAACTGGCCCGGTCATAACGACACGTCCGCCAATGCTTCCATCATCCTGCCAGTCAATAGTAATTAGGCCGCCATCCATCATTATTCTGTTTTTACGTCCGCCAAGGCCGCGTCTGAAAATTGCGACGCCAACAGCGCAAGCACCACTGCCACATGCCATCGTTATACCTACACCGCGTTCCCATACCCGCGTCCGAAACAAATCATCTTCTTGCTTGTGTACGATCGACAGATTAACCTTTTCAGAAAAGAGACCATCATGTTCGATAATAGGGCCAATCCGCTCCAAATTGACTGCTTCCACGTCATCCACAAAGATAACCGCATGTGGGTTGCCTATCGAATGACAAACTGCCGGCCCCGGCGCGGCCGCTAATTCGACTTCAATTGTGTCCATTTCACGAGCAAGCGGTATGTCCTGCCAACCCATTAAAACCGCTCCCATATCGACGGACACCAAATCATCCTCAGCACGCCAAGCTCGCAGAACACCACCATCCGTATTGATCTGCAACGATTCAGTATCCATCTCCCTCATAACCAACGCGGCAACACAGCGCGTTCCATTGCCACAAGCCTGCGCACGGCTGCCATCACTATTCAGAATTTCTATAAATAAATCAGCGCCTGCCACATCACGCAAAATAAGAATTTGATCGCAACCAATGCCGCGTCTCCGATCCGCGATGGCGCACGCCAACGCAGTGTCCACTTGCAGATTGGCAT
The DNA here is from genome assembly GCA_902623185.1 of uncultured SAR116 cluster alpha proteobacterium. Lineage (GTDB taxonomy): Bacteria > Pseudomonadota > Alphaproteobacteria > Puniceispirillales > Puniceispirillaceae > MED-G116. Next base: position 75,847 of record CACNSW010000004.1, on the reverse strand, counting down.
TACCGCGCGCATCAATGATCACGAAATCATTTCCAAGGCCATGCATTTTTACAAACTTTGTCATGCTGTGCATATACGCCAAATTTCCAGACGTTAAAAGAGTGAGGCCCTTAGCCAATGTTTAGAGTTCAGCAATCACAGGCACATGGTCGGACGGTTTTTCCGCACCGCGGTAATCTGCCTTTATCTCCACCATCTTTACCGATGGGGCGATGTCATGGCTCATCCAGACATGATCAAGCCTGCGGCCTCGGTTACTCGCCGCCCAATCTCGAGCCCGATATGACCACCATGAATAAAGCTTTTCATCAGCACCAAAATGCTCTCGAACAATGTCAAACCACCCTCCATCACTTATCAACTTTTTCAGCGACTCCGTCTCAACTGGGGTGTGGCTTACAACTTTCAACAGCTGTTGTGAGGACCAAACATCCTGAGCGAGGGGCGCGATATTCAAATCACCGACCAGAATCGCGTTATGTGGTTTTTGACACGTGAAATGTCGGGTCATCTCACAGATGAAATCTAACTTGTGGCCAAATTTCAGATTTACCTTACGGTCAGGCACGTCGCCACCAGCTGGAACATAAAAGTTATGAATCAACGGGCCATTTTCAATCTGCGCACTAATATGCCGACAATCAGATCTGCCAGCCCAGTCTCTATAGTGGATTTGCGTCAGTGGAGATCGGGAAATTATTGCCACACCGTTATATGATTTCTCACCACGAAAGGCATGATGGGGCCAGCCTGCCTGCGCCAACGTCGATGTTGGGAAAAACTTATCTTCTGTTTTCGTTTCCTGGAGGCAGAGCACGTCGATGTTGTGTTTTTGAATAAACTCTATTACCAGCTCAATTCGTAATCTTATTGAATTTATGTTCCAAGTTGCAACTCTCATTATTTTCGATCTGTCCCATTTTTATCCCATTATTTCACTGCTAATCTCAATTTTTCAAGCTATGAAAAATACTCCTGTTTCAACTCATGAGGACTTTCTATTTTGACATATCCCAACCAGACTGGTTTAAGAAATTCATTAAGAAGTTCACGACACCCTTTTTATCAAATCAAGAGACAAGCGCACTTTTCCGCCAATTGGTCATTTTCTACGATGGGCTTTTTTGAGTAATGTAAAACACTATAAAAGGGCAACGATTAACAATTCACTGATTTTAAATTGGTTTTTTGCAACTGTCGTAATAAGAATTGTTATTTTTTTCCGTCAATTAGAATGATGGTTCTATATTTTTTAATATACTTTATTTTGTGAGCTCACATAGCTGCTCCATATTTCCTTGGGACAAAAATGTCACCCGAAATGCCGGAAGTTTTTTGTTCAACAACTTTATCTATCGCACTTTCAAAATGCCTTGCGTACCTTTCAGTATCGAAAAGGGCAAAATGGTTTTTGTTAAGTAGAATATTTTGTTTTAGGTCCCGGAGTTTTCCAATATCGGCAGCTAACTTACATAATGTTTTTTCATACTCCTCAGGACTCTCCGTGATTAATTCATGCAGACCTGTTGCGTTCAACAGACTTGCCCCAACCCTCGCGGCAAATTGTTTTCCAGCCATTGTCAGTACCGGGACACCAGCCCAAAGTGCGTCACTTGCAGTAGTGTGAGCGTTCACCGGAAATGTATCTAGAAAGAGATCTGCAACGCCAATCCTCCCAAGATGTTTGTGGTGCGAAACTCTGTCTGCAAAGATTATTCGAGCTGGATCAACACCTGATTTTTTTGCTGCTTCACATAAATTTGCCTCGGCAAATTTATTAGATTTAAAGAGCCATAAAATTGAATTTGAAAATTTTGATAGCGTTCGCATCCAAATAGAGAATACTAAAGGAGTAATTTTGTAAGTATTGTTAAAGCAGCAAAACTTTATGAGATCATCATTGCTTCTTTTGTTATACGGAAAATCACAATATGTCTCGATCTGTCTTTTATTGTCGTTTGGCTGATAGCTGTTTGGTAAGAATATGATTTTTTCGCAGTATGAATTTCGATGCTGCTTTGGGATAAGAACTTCATCAGCGATGAGGTAGTCAATTTGTAAAGCTCCAACTGTCCCGGGGTAACCGAGATAACTTATTTGTATCGGTGCAATCCGCTCTAAAAACAAATCAAGCCTACCTTGAAAAGTAAAGCCTTTCATATCGATGGCTACATTTATATTATGCGATCTGGCATGCTGTATTATTTCGGCATTACTCATTTTGGCTGCATTTACAAACAAGTCAGCATTCAAGGTTAGTTCTTCGTGAATTTTACCGTGCATCGTTTCGCCATAACTATAAATGAACACCTCATATTTTTTTCGATCAATTTCACGAAATAAACCAGCTGCCAAGTACATTGTCGCATGGTCATGAAAATCAGCTGAAAAAAAACCAATTCTTATCTTCTGATCTATTAACAGTTGTTGGCTCTCAGGGAGGCCTGTTGTGTATCCTTTGATCGTCTTAATAAAAGACTCAGACCTCAATCTCTGTCGTTCCGGGTTATCCTCCAATGCAAGGCCTATAAAAGGTGGAATTGGATCAGCTCCTATTCCCATATTTGGAATGTCAGCTTCGTACTTTTCATAAAACGTCCAATCACAAACTATTTGGCCCTGATGAATTAGTTTTGCCTTTGTGCCAATATAATTTGGATTTATGTCAAGAGCCTTCTTGTGATATTCCAACGATTTAATTGGGTCGTTCAATTTAGCGTAGGCCATTCCAAGATTATTTAGTGGCTCTGGAAGATTTGGATTTAGTTTTACAGCAATTTCATTGTGCCTTATGGACTTGCGAATTTCACCTATTTCTCCAAAAGCCGTTGCTAGATTAGCTTGCACGTCCGAAAGTTTTGGATTAATCGCTAATGCCCTTTGAAAATAGAATATAGCATCCCCAAAATTATCTTTTTGCATCGAAGCCCAACCGAGCCCGACAAGCCCTTCAACATTATTGGGGTCAATGCGAACTAATTCGCTGAAATGTCCAACAGCTTCGTCAGTTCGGTTAAGATTTTGAAGCATATGTCCCAAATTAGTGAGCACATGAATGTTATTTGGGTTTAGTTTTATTGCGGATTGGAAATGTTTTTCCGCTTTCTCAAACTCCTTCTTGTCGCGTAAAAGATTACCAAGATTAAAATGTGCATCAAGTGAACATGCGTTGAGCTTTAGTGCACTTTCAAAATTGACCACAGCTTCATCTAGTTTTCCCAACTTGTGGTTCACAACCCCCAAGTTGATAAGTATCTGGATATTTTTGTCGTTTAAACTAGCAGCTCGGCTCAGAATTTCTTGTGCCTCCTGTAGTTTGTTTAATTCAATCAAAGCAACACTAAGGTATATGAGCGCATCTTCGTTTTTTGGTGCTAGGTTCAAAGTAGCCTTAGCCCAGCTCTCTGCAGATAGATACTTTTGGAGATTGAGATAGGTATTAGTTACCAACAGATTTGCAATAGCTGACTTTTTGTCAATCTCAACCATACGTTTGAAGCAACTCAATGCGTATTCATACCTTTCGGTGTGCAAGCTTGCTAATCCAACTATATGGTGAAGTAAAAACGAGCCTTTATTATTTTTTAAAAGAGGTCGAGATCTTTTCAGAACCAAACTATAATTTTTGGTGTCTAGCATACTAATCAGTTCTTGAATTTGATTGTCTAAATTATCTTTCTTTGACAAATTGAATTTCCTCACCAAATAGTGTTGCCGATGAAGTCTTAAGCACTGATAGAGCTTTTCACAAATAAGGGTTGCCAACATGCCCAATGGTAAGAACAACGCTATCAAAACAGTGAATCTCAATTTTTCATTCTTGATTGATCTGAAATATTCAGCTGCTCGTATAAGTCTTCTGATTTTGTAAATAGTTTTTTATCGCACCTAATTTCTACACTTTTAGTCGCTCTAACAAAATCAAAGGGGAACTTTGTTTTCACCTTTGAGAATTTAAGGATATTTTTCCAATAATTATTATCGCTACAAAGCTTTTCAAAGCACACAAATTTTATTCTTTTATTTTTTTGGTGAAGCTTAAAACAACGTTCATAAGTTAAAAACCATTGCTCGAGCCAGTGATTTATTTCCAGGAAATTTGTGTGTTTTATGTCAATGTTATGTAATGGCTCATAATTTGGCCCAAATTCAGTATGACAAGTCCACTTCATGTAATCAGAAATAAAGCGATTCGTTTTTGATTTATGAATAAACTTTTTGTGTTGATTGAGCAAAGAGTATGAGTGCTGTAGCGGCAGCCTAAACGGTATAAGAATTTTTGCAGTTGGAAAGATTTTTAAAATCAAGTTTAGCCGATTGATATTCTGATTGTTTTTACTCAAATATCTGTTTTTTTGATACCTCTGATTAATTCTATGGACGTAATTCGCAAATTTTTTTTCTGTAGAGATCTCTGTCTCGTCGAATGTTCGCCAAAACACTTCTTCAAATGCTTCTGGCGATCTTAAGGATATCTCAATACCGTCACCGTGTGCTCTTTCAATATAAGGTGTTTCCTTTTTTAAAAATGACATTTTTGACCAAAGATTTGGCGCAAGAACGAAGGGCATATCTTGATAAGAAAGCGACGCAAATTCATTGGAATGATACAAAGAGTTTAGAAGGACTGTAGTTCCAGATCTAGCTAGTCCACAAATAAAAAGGTGCTCATTGCTATCTTGAATTGAAGTAAATAAGGCTCTTTCAACATCAAAGGTTATCTCACGCATAAACTGAGAACTAAGAGCAATTTTATGTATTTTTTTCTGTAGCCAAGAATAATTATCCATTTTTGGTAGCTTTTCTAAACAATGAATAACCAATAATCGAAAATAAGGAGAAAGCCATTCCAGGTGGAGACAGCGCAATTAAAACTAAATCACTTATGAAGATATTTACGATAAAAAATACCGATATAATAGAAATCATCACTAACAGCATTTGAATGGATAAACTCATTAAACTGCATGCATAATTCAAGATAATTTTTTCCTTCCAATGATCACTAATTCTAACTGAAGAAAGAATCTTCAAAACTTTTTTAGTTAAAAAAAGTGTTGTATTTAAGCGATCAAAGAATTTGATGAAATGAAGAAATTCGAATGAAATCAGGCACAAAATTAAAAGTATGAAGTAAGTCACTTAGATTCGTTCTGATCTTGCTTACCAAATTTGTTTTTTGTTTTTTTCCTATTCTTTATTGCGCGTTTTATTGGGAAATATAAAATCCCAAAGAGTGCTAAGAAAAAGGCCGCAAAAAGTCCAAGTATAGCGGCAATGGCGCCACCACCCATACCCGGTCCAATATACGCCGCAGCGGGCACAGGCACAGAAACCATATACAAAAAGGAAATAATTTTAATTTTCACAGGTGCGCCGTTCTTTCAAAAATTTCTTAACATTGGATATTTCAGATTCAGAGTACAAAATTCTTGACCAGCTGAGCAATCCAACTTTTCCTTTTTTTGTTCGATTAATAAATGACCACCTGAGTGAACCATCTTTATTAAAATATAGAAGTCTTCCAAAATTTTGTTCCTCGACAAATAACTCGCCATTGGGCAAGATTTTACTTCTGCCCTCTGTAATTGTTTTCACTTCTTGCTCAACCAACCCCTCAGAAAGATATGTTGAATATTCGTCTGTTAAAAAATCATAGATCACTACTTCGTTATGCCCATCAACTCTGGGCCCATTATGAAAAACTTTAGTGTTATTATTAAAAATTGATATGCTGTGGTTACTTAATATATTTACATCATGTTGATAGAAAAAAGGTCCCGCGCCTTGCCAAATTATTTTTCCAGTCGATGGTCTATATAGAATGACCATAGATTGATTTCTTAAAGATAGAAACAAATCGCCTTTACGCCAAAACTGACTATTAAAGTTAACAGGTTGGATATCATTTAGGTGAATTGGATCAGTGGTAAAGCTGTCTCCTCCAACAGAGAACAAAAGATATTCTAGCCCGTTTTCTATAAAAATTTCTGAAACCGATTTTTGATAAATTACATCTCCACTAGGCGATAGCTTTACGACGGAATCGTCTATGAATCCATACTCAAAAACCATGTCTTTACCAACTTTATCTTCTGGTAAACTAAACGGATTTTTATGAATTGGGGCCCAAAAGTTGCCCTCGATATCCATTTCTATAGAGTGATGATACTGTTGATCGGCGACCTGATAAATCAAATCCGAACAGCTGTCTATTCTCCTAAAAGCTCCGCTTAAAAAAACCAAACCCCCATCATTATCTAATTGTGGGTGCCAAAGACGAGCTCTTTTTTCGTTGAAATCTCGATTGATATTTTCCATAGCTTCGACTTTTGGTATTGCGTTATTCAATTTATCCATGTCTGGATTCCAGGTATGCAAAACCTCAAAATTTCTAAGATTGACCAACTCTACAATACCTTCTTTATCTGTATGTCTCGACAAAAGGAGGTAGCTTTCCTGCTGATTAACATCGCCGTTGAAACCTGCAATAGATTGGAAGCGGTCATGAAGAAAAGTGTCTGATTTTAAGATTATTTTTTTTATGTTTCTTGGGATTTCAGATAAGAATAATGCCGTTTTAGAAACATTGCCGAGTTTTACTGTACCAACCAATTCTTGTCTTACAAGCACTCCAAATGCCACTGCAAATAAAATACCAAATAAAACTACGAGGTATAGAATCCATATTTCAATTTTTCTAAACATTGATTCTCGTGTGATCCTTAGATTAGCTAAAAAATATTATAGCTACATTCCGAAAAAGCAAATAATGTGCTCGTGAAATAATCCGTCATGTAAAATCAAAATAGGAAACAATTGCTGGCAAAAATCGAGTAAAGACGTGTCAGTTAGTCGCAAAAAAATTACAACAACCAGTGCTATTGGGCTTTGAGAGAAATAAAAACAATGCCCCAGCTAGCAATTTTTGTAATTGTCTAAGGAGCCTTTTTTGTGACTGTTGCAGTATGTGGTTTATATCCCAAAAGGCGCAATCCCTTGTATTCTGTCGGTGCAAATTTATTCATTATTTCACAAGCAGATAATATCACTGTTCCTAGTTGCTAAAGTCATGTCGTACGGAATTTTATTACGGCTGGATAAACGCAACCATTATGACGCTAATTGGAATGACTAACGTTGATAATTGGACGGGGTGAAAAATTTGTTCTCATACTTATGGCCAAATCGCATATTCTGCAGGGTGACGGTGGTAGTAATATCAGCCGCATCTTCGATGGTCCATCGGCGAAGTTGGAACGGCCGCTCAGTAAATTCAAGCTTAAGTAAGCCCGCCGCCTTTCCCGTTCTTTTTTCGATGACAATACTGACAATGCCGTCACGCAGAAAGCTCGTGGTCCTGAATTCATCCGAGCGTAGTTTAACCTCTTTCTGGAGGATTAAGGAGAGTGGAGTCTCACTAATAGGATAACTGGTCAATATTTTCTCCGCCGGCCGGTCGACATGCAACCACACCGGAGTGGTCAATAGTACCAGCGGCTCGTCCAAATCATAAATAATCTTCATTCGATGCGGGCGGCGCAAGTGCAGCACACCCTCTGCTATCGTACCATCCGACACAATCTGGATGAAATCGGCTTTCATGGTTGTGATTTTGGCAAACCACCTCTCTGCCTCCTCAATGTAATTGATTGCTTGTGCCGGCATTGACATCAAAAAAAACATCGCCAATACAATTGGCGATAAATCAAATCTGAAACTAATTCTCGATCTGCCTATCATCAACACGCATCCCCAACATCATCTTGTATAAGAACTTCGCGTTTGCCAACATGATTAGCCGCCCCAATGATACCGTTTTTCTCCATCTCCTCAACAATTGTCGCCGCCCGATTATAACCAATTTTCAAATGGCGCTGAACAAAACTGGTTGAAGCTTTCTGTTCTCGGACGACGAGTTGTACGGCCTGTTCGTATAGGCTGTTTCCTTTGGCGCCAAGATCGCTAACAGCTGAATTTTCAACCTGATCCACCTGTTCGTCCGCCACTACACGTTCATCATATTCCGGTACCCCCTGTTGGCGCAGGAAATCAGCCACCGCCTCAACCTCGCTATCCTCAACAAAGGGGCCATGAACACGACGCAGTCGCCCACCACCTTCCATGAAAAGCATGTCGCCTCGCCCAAGAAGTTGCTCAGCGCCCTGTTCACCAAGAATGGTCCGGCTGTCAATGCGTGAAGTCACCTGAAAGCTCATGCGAGTTGGAAAATTAGCTTTAATTGTTCCGGTGATGACGTCAACTGACGGTCGCTGTGTGGCCATGATCACATGGATGCCAGCAGCCCGAGCCATCTGTGCGAGGCGCTGTACTGCTGCCTCGATTTCCTTACCAGCAACCAGCATCAAATCCGCCACTTCATCAATCACCACTACAATGAATGGGAGCGGTGCAAGATCCAGCACCTCTTCCTCATGAACCGGCTTTCCTGTCTCCTGATCAAATCCAGTCTGTACACGCCGTGTCAAAACCTCCTTGGCAGCCCGCGCCTCAGCCAGTCGCTTATTGTATCCGGTGATGTTCCTGACGCCCATCTTAGCCATATTGCGATATCGGCTCTCCATTTCTCGAACCGCCCATTTTAACGCTGCCACCGCCTTTGAAGGGTCAGTAACCACCGGACTCAAGAGGTGTGGGATGCCGTCATAGACCGACAATTCAAGCATTTTTGGGTCAATCATGATCATTCTGCAAGTCTCAGGTGTATGCCGATATAGCAAGGAAATGATCATCGCATTGATGCCGACCGATTTGCCCGAACCAGTGGTTCCCGCAACAAGCAGATGCGGCATCCGTCCCAGATCAACAACCACCGGGATACCAGCAATGTCCTTGCCTAGAGCCATTGGCAGATCGCTCTCATCTTTCTGCCAGACACCATGGTCAAGGATTTCGCGGAGCAGGACGGTTTGCCGGTTTTCATTCGGTAGTTCAATGCCGATCACATTTTGCCCAGGGACAACCGCTACCCTAACCGATACGGCACTCATCGAGCGTGCTATGTCATCAGCGAGCGCAATGACGCGCTGTGATTTTGTGCCCGGTGCCGGATTGAGATCATAGCGTGTTACAACCGGGCCATAGCGTGATTCATTAATGCTGCCGTTAACAGAGAAGTCAGAGAGCACATTTTCCAGATCAGCAGCTCGGTTGGTAAGCTCTTGTTTTGATGGCCCAGCTGCTGCCTTTCCTGGTGTTTTTAACAGGCGTTTTGCCGGCAGTTTAAAAGCAGCGCCTGATCCGAAATCTAAACTTTCCTGCTCCCCGGATAAAGGTCTGTGTGGCTTGGCTGCATCGATTTCCAGCGGCGTTGCTCCGGCCACAAGAACAGGCTCCTGACGCTGCTTCTTACGGCCAACTGCTTCACCATTGCGCAGTGGCGGCGCCGAGCGTTGCAGCTTTGCGCCTTCGTTTGAACTCGCGGCAAAAGGGAGTAAAAAAGTCACCATCTTTCTCGTCCCAAAAAATAACCATCCCATCGGCGCAGCAGCAAGGATGAGCTGGACGCGTGACAGCGCAGCCGACCAGCCCCAGATAATGAGCCCCAGAAAGCCAACAATGATGCCGACATAGTGGGTCGACGTCAGCTCTGCCACAGGCGGAATCTCTGGGACGAGTGGAGCAACTAAGTCAAAGGAAATTTTGCCAAGAGCACCACCATAGTTCGTCACACCGCCACCCTCGATGCCAGCATCACCACCACCAATGCCGTAAAACCCGGTAGCCAGAAACGCCGTGGCTATCGGGAAGGCAATAATCCTGACACGCTTTTGACTAATTTTCTGTTTGCGAATCAGCCTGTAACCCCAGCAGATTGGAAACAGAGCAACCCAATAAGCAGCATGGCCTAGCCCCTGGTTAAGGATATTGGCAATGTTGGCGCCAATTACGCCAAGAAGATTAACAGTCTCTTTGGTAGACACAACGCCAATAGAGGGATCTCCTGGATTTGCAGTGAATAGTGATACCGACAGCCCGGCGCCAAGCAATAGCAGCAACGTACCAAAAAGTTCCATGAACCGTCGTCGCAAAAATTGCGAGAGCATTGGCGACAAGATCTGTTTTTTGATTTCAGGATCAACCATGCTACCGTAAATTCATATTTTGCTCATAATGTGGCCAGAGTTGTGCAACCCGAGACATGGCATCCTCAATTTTCTGGTGATCATGAACAAGCGCCAACCGCACAAAGCCGCTAGCTGGGTTGGGCGCTGCGCCAGGCACACCCATAAACTGGCCAGGCAATGCCCTAACACCCTGTTCGGCCATCAATTGGCGAACGAAAGCAAGGTCGTCACCAACCTCAAGCCAAAGAAAAAAGCCACCCGGCGGCGGGTCAATTCCTAGATAGCGCTTAGCGATAGCAAAGGACTCATCATAATGCGCACGAAGCTTCTCTACATGCCTGTCATCGGCATAAAGCTGGGCAGCCACCCCAAGAAGCGGTGTTGGGACAAGCGCGCCACCATTTGCAACAACTTTTCCATACTGAGATATCACGCTAGCGTCCCCAATGATGAAACCAGCCCGCAACCCCGCTGCGCTTGACCTTTTAGAAAGCGAGTTCACTACAACCAGATTGCGCAACGGGTCCTCATCGTCGCCAGCGAGACTGGCCGCCGCCTCCAACATACCTGTCGGCGCGGCGCCTGAACGCCATATATCGGCGTAGCACTCATCCATGACCAGAAGAAAATCATGCCGCCGCGCTAGAGTCAGCGCCTGCTGAAGATAATCCAAGTCCATAACAGTTCCCTGAGGATTTGTAGGGCTACAGATATACATCAACGTTGTCATATCTAGAACATCTGGCGATATAGCAAAGAGGTCAGGAATAAAATTGTTGCTTTGATGACTGTCGATGAAAGCAATCTTTGCCCCGCTTGCAAGCGCCCCCGCACGCCAAGCGTGGTAGAACGGATTTGTCACCAGCGCCACAGCATCAGGCTTTGTGTTGCGAACCAACCCGCCAAGCAGGGCAAGGGGTTCACGTGTGCCGGGCACTGGCAAAATCTGGGTGCGCAGTTTAGCGAGACCTGCTGCCACAGGCCACCGCCGTCCTATATAGCCACAAACAGCGTCAATGAAGGCTGGTGTTCCCGACACTTTGGGGTAGAACTGCCAACTGCAATTGTGGGCAGCAACACTATCTGTCAACAGTGACCCAACCGAGAGTTGTGGTTCACCAATCGACAAATCAAGCACCTCCACCCCAGATGGGGCAGTAATACCTCTAAGGGCTTCCCGGAGTTGGATGAACATGTTGGCGTCAAACATGCTATATTCCGGGTTAAGTTTCATTGAGTTAAACCCCGTGCGTGGTGCAGATAATAAAAATATACAAAAATGGTCGAATAATTTACTTATACGGCAAGAAAATGACTGTAACTAGTGTTACAGCATCTGTAGGATTGGAGCAATGCAACTAAGAAAATGAAATCTTTGAGTGATTGGATTGGAAATCAACTTGGCTATCTACAGCTACCTTAGCTATTTAGCAGAGAGACAACATGAATAAACAGCCGGCAATATTTCTTGATCGGGACGACACATTGAATATCGATGTGCAGTACACGCACAAAATTTCTGATTTCCGCTGGGTGAGGGGAGCTCCTGAAGCATTAAGGCTATTTTCCAACGCCGGACTGGATGTATTTATTGTTACTAATCAGGGAGGCATTGGTCGCGGTTTTTTTACGGAAAGTGACATGCACCGATTCAACGATTATTTAATTGCTGAAGCGGCAGCGCAAGGAGGTAAAATAAAGGACGTTGCATTCTGCCCCCACCATCCCATGGCTATTTCCAGAAACCTCCTGACACCCTGCCCTTACCGTAAACCCGGACACCAAATGATTACTGATCTGGCCGAGAAATGGTCACTCAATCTGGCCACGTCTGTGATGATCGGCGACCGCATCAGCGACGTCGCCGCCGGTGAAGCGGCCGGCTGCCATGCGTATCTATTTGATGGATCAGACTTGCATGAGCTCGCCAAATTTGTCCTTGATAAACATTTTCCCCACTTGCCTGTAGAGCTTTACTAATGTCAGAGATCCTAGTAGTTGGAGGTGGCCTCGCAGGCTTGATGACGGCCCTCACCCTATCCCATGGCCCCTATCAGTTAAAGCATTTCCAATGTCAACAAGGTGATGGTAGTGGTGAAACAATCCGAACGACGACGATCAACGCCGCCGGCAAACGGATGCTGGAGACGCTGGGCGTCTGGCAGCAGCTTGCTGACACACCAACACCGATCGAGACGCTCAAAGTTGCTAATAGCGAAGCATCAACTCAAATTAAGGCGCGTCGCAGAAAAGCTTTCAACCTCGAATGGCATGGCCAGGATGAACCAATGGCTTTTGTGGTTAAAAATGCAACTCTGTTGGTAGCGCTCGAACACCAAATACAATATGCTGATGTCGAACTCCTGACTGACTGGAAAGTTATCGACTTTATCTCTAGCAATAATCGAGCAAGACTAACAATTGCTGATGACAGAGGAAAGATAGACGAGGTGTTCTGTGACCTTGTAGTAGGGTGCGATGGTCGTGGCAGCATGCTCCGTAAATCTGCCGGTATCAAACAACATATATTGCCCCACACACAAACAGCAGTAGTTGCCCTGGTCGCCGCTGAACGCCCCCACAGAAATGTGGCGTTTCAGCGTTTCCTGAACTCTGGTCCAATCGCCTTGATGCCAATGGAAGACAATATGATGTCACTGGTTTGGACCCTACCAGCACAGCAGGCGCTAAAGTATCAGACTTGTGGTGTTAAGGAATTCAACCATGTCTGCACTGAGGCATTTGGAGATGAGTTGGGATCTCTATTCCTACAGTCCGACCGCCTCGTCTGGCCATTACAGCCATCCTTTATCGCTAACCCAACCAGCAAAAATCTAGTCCTAGCCGGTGACGCTGCGCATGCCATTCATCCACTTGCTGGTCAAGGATATAATCTAGCACTCGGCGATGCCGCCGTGCTACTTGATATCCTTTGTGACACCGGTGCACGGGGTCTGACAGCAAGCCATGTTTCTGTCCTCACGAACTATCGGCAGAAACGGCGGCTTGAAGTTGGAGCCATGAGTTTTGCGACAACGGGGTTAAACTTTCTTTTCAGCGCAATGCCATCCAATATTACCAAAATTGCAGAGTTGGGGATGAATTTACTTGACCAATCACCAGCCAAATCAATTTTTTTATCAATTGCCCGCGGCGGCAAACTTACTCAAGCCAACCTATTCGAGGGTAAAATGCCCAATCAGGGCAGGGGTATGAGTTGGGAGTAGGGTCTCAACCACGGCTTTCACCCATTTCGGAAAGACGCTTCTTGTAATCAGCCATCAAACTGTCATGGCGCTTGCCATAATCGCTTAAAATATCCCAGCTAAACAGACCTGTGTCGTGGCCATCGTTAAACACAATACGAATAGCGTAATTGCCTACTGGATCAATACGGCTAATGGTCACGTTCTGCTTGCCAGCCGGTGTTTTTTTCTGACCATCACCATGACCCTGGACTTCTGCAGAGGGTGATTCAACCCGCAACAGCTCGGCCGTTATTGATGTCGTAGCTCCATCATCAAAGCTGACATGAAGGCAGCGTTTATCACTGCTCAGCCGGATTTCAGTTGGCCAGCGCTGGCTAGTGATCCTAGATGCTTGATCATCCACCTGACAGACCTTCTTCTATGGCAAGATCGCGTGCTTCATCAACTAGCATAATTGGAACACCAGCGCGAATGGGAAAGGCTTTGCCAAGCTGACGACTGATCAATTCATTGTTTCGCTTGTCATATTCGAGTGGCCCTTTAGTGATCGGACAGACGAGCACAGCGAGCAGACGGCTATCGACCGATTCATCTGAACTATCACTGCTATCAATGTCTTGCGTCATTACCACTATCCTCTTTGTGAAGTGCCATTTCCATGATTGCAATAAGCAAATCGGCCCGCTTGGCTAATCCCTGTGCCTCCAATAAAGCTTGCTTTTCTGCAACGTCAAATGGACAAACAGCAGCCAGCGTATTCATAATCTGTTCATTACCGGATTGTTCAATCTGTCCCCAGTCTGCCTCAAAGCCCATAACCCCGAAATATTGTTTCATTACATCCAACAACTTATCCCGATCGGCAATCCCATCGTCCGATGATTTCAGGTCATCAGCAAAGTTGTTCCACCCGACTGTCGCGCAACGATACCCACGATCAGTCAATTGCTCAGCTTGTAGTACGAAACGGCAGATACCTGTCAGAGCGATCATGTAACGCCCATCTCCACTTTCCTGAAAATAGCTAATCCGACCGGCACAGCCGACATCGAACAGAGTGCCATCTTCATTAAGCGGCTGTACCATGCCCACCATCCGTTCGGGCGTTTGCAGAGTATCTTCAATCATCGCCAGATACCGTGGCTCAAATATATTAAGCGGTAGCTGTGATCCCGGCAACAAAAGAGCGCTTGGCAAAGGAAACAGTGGTAAGGTAGACGGAAGATCGCTAAGTTTAAATGTCAATGGATTCATGTAAAAGCCTCATTTTTGTCGGGTAACCCATACCGCGCCTCAAGCAAACAGGACCGTTGATAGCCTGCGACGCGCCTTAATCACATCAGGGTTGGCCGACCCCAAAGACGTGAAAAATTCCAACAGCTGTTTGCGAGCACCCTCATCGTTCCAACTACGGTCAGTCTGGATAGATACAAGTAATTGGTCCATGGCTTCCGCGTGCTTGCCAGTAGCATAGAGTGCCATTGCCAGTTTCTGCCTTGCTTCAAGATCATTCCCATCGGCCTCTACAGCTGCCCTTGCAGAATCAATTTCGCTAGCAGACACCGAAGCTTTTTCGATAAGGTCAAGAGCGGCGATTGCCACCTGCATCGCGTCATGATCACGAAATTCATCATTTAATTGATCAATAATCTCACGTGCACCAGCTAAATCACCCAGTCCTGTGAGGCATCTGACAACACCCGCAAGTGCAGGAACCGATTCTGGCTCGACACTCATGACCTTTTGGAAATGTCCCATAGCGGTGTCGAAGTCCTGCGTCACTAAAGCTGATTCACCAGCACTAAGCGATTCAGCCAAATCAGCACCTGCTCCACCCATCGATGCCAACTTTTCAACAAATTGGCTCACAGCGGACTCGGGCTGCGCCCCTGAAAACCCATCGACTGGCTGACCGTCTACAAATCCATAAACTGTGGGAACTGACTGAACCCGCATCTGTTGCGCAATCTGCTGATTTTCATCTATATTGATGCGAACGAGTTTTACCTTGCCCGCCTTGTTGGAAACAACCTTTTCAAGAGTAGGGGCAAGCTGTTTGCACGGATTACACCATGGTGCCCAGAATTGGACGATTACCGGCATGGTGGAAGAGCCTTCAATCACCTCAGCCATAAAATTGTTAACGTTTACATCAATGGGCGTAGCTTTTGCACCCGAGAGTAATTGTTCCATTTTCCCCTCAAATTCTGTATGTCAGCGAATACAAATAGCCCACTCTCTTAATTCAATCCTCCAGAGACTGGAGTGCAAGCTTCCTCGCCAGGACCTTCTCTTCAATTTAGGTGTCCAGTTAAGGGAAACAAGGGCTGCCAGACAACAAAGGGTCGTTGGGCATTGCTCAAAAATTGATCAGCTGCGGCCGATGCCCTGTATCCTCAAGGAACCGTGACAGACCGTCGGGGGTCAACCCTATAGTGATGTCATTCACTAGTGGATGAAAATATAGTCTTTTGGCCTTCATCAACTTGATATCTATGCATAGACAAACCCGATGTTCTGGATCATTAACTAGGGTGAAAGGGCTAACCGCGCCAGGACGCACGCCAAGCACCTCAAAAAGCCGCTCTACGCTACCAAAGGACAACCGATCAGAGCCTATGATTGTATGCAACGATTTAAGATCGATCGTGCGATCCTCCTCCGCAACAATCAAATAATTATGTTTCTTTTTGTCTCGCAGGTAGAGGTTTTTGACATGCGTGCCAGGCATATTGTCTCGATATCCCTTCGAATCTTCAACGGTGCGCAATGGCGGGTGGTGATGTGTGGTGAAGGCAACATTGAGGAGCTTGAGTTGCCCGATCAGCGACTCAGGTGTCGTCGGCAAACTGTCTTTGAAAGTGGATGAGGCGTCCATTTTTGTTCCCTTGATTATAACGGATGCAAAAAGTTGTGCTCTTCAAAGTCGATTCCCATCTTCAACAGAATGTTACAAAATGCAACTATTGACGGGAATTTGGTGTCGCCGTAAACCCCTTCTAACATCCAAAAAATTGGGTTCAAATGGCGAATGTAGGATTAATTGGCTGCGGCATGTGGGGCCGCAATCTGGCGCGTAATTTAGCGCAGCTCAAGGCGTTAGCTGCCGTTGCGGACAAATCGGAGGCAACCGCCAAAGAATTTGCCACACAATTTGATGTTTCCGCCAAACCGATTACCACGCTGCTCGAAGAGGGTGGTATTGATGGCATCGTGATAGCAAGCTCAGCGCCAAGCCACGTCGATCTTGCAATTCGCATTTTAAATTCCGGCAAACACGTCTATGTTGAAAAGCCGCTAGCGCTAGATCTAACCGGTGCACAGAAGATCGCCGCTGCAGCCAACGTAAACAGCCGCCAAGTAATGGTTGGTCATCTGATCCGCTATCACGCGGCGTTCATCGAACTACAAGCGCAGGTTAATGCTGGCGCAATAGGTACGTTGCGGCATATTCAGGCTAACAGGCTGGCCATGGGGCGTATTCGAAACACCGAGTCCGTATTATTCGATCTCTGTCCTCATGATCTCTCACTCATCTTGGCGCTCACCGGCTTAGAGCCAATAAAAGTAAGCTGTGCCGGTGCCAGCCATGTAACGCCCGGCATAGTTGATACGCTCGCGACGGTACTTGGTTTTACTGGGGGCGTATCTGCAAGCATGCAGACCTGCTGGATTTCTCCCTACAAGGAACACCGACTCACAGTCAGCGGTACGGCAGGATCACTTGTTTTTGATGACACAAAGGCATGGCCAGAAAAGTTGGTGTTATTTCAAGATCATATCCGCCCTGACAATGAAAGTTTCATCATCGAGCGCGCCAGCCCAGTAGCTCTTCCAGTCGCCGAAGCTGAACCACTGAAGGAGGAGATGCGCGCTTTTGTTGACATCTGCCTAACCGGTAAGCCAGTTCCCAGCAATATCGATGAGGCTTTAGCCGTACAACGCACCTTAGAAACCATGCAGGCAGCCTTGCTCGATATGAGCGTAAACGAAACTTCATAACGCCTAAAACAGGATTGATTTAATGAGCATTCCCTTCATTGATCTGAAATCACAACAAGCCCGCGTCCGCGGCAAGATTGACGCGGGCCTTGCAGCTGTTCTGGATCATGGCTCATATATCATGGGTCCAGAAATCCCGGCGCTAGAGACCCGGCTTGCCGAATGGTCGGGAGCAAAGCATAATATTTCCTGTTCCTCAGGAACAGATGCGCTACTATTGGCCTTGCGGGGCTTAGACTTAAAACCAGGGCAGGGTGTCATTGTGCCTTCCTTCACTTTTGCTGCGAGCGCTGAGGTGATGCCTGTTATGGGAGCTATCCCGGTTTTTGCTGATGTAGATCCGTCAACTTTCAATATTGACCACACACAGCTTGACGATGCACGCGAAGCGGCTAGAAGCGCTAATGTGGAGGTTGTCGGCGTTATCAGCGTTGGCCTGTTTGGCCAACCTGCCAATCTCGAGGCACTGATGAAATATGCTATGATGAACAATCTGTGGCTAATCGATGATGCTGCGCAGAGTTTTGGCGCGAGTTTGAACCGCCAAAAAGTTGGCTCTCTGGCACATGTAACTTGCACAAGCTTTTTCCCAGCAAAGCCACTTGGTTGCTATGGTGATGGTGGCGCTGTTTTTACCGACGATGATAACATTGCCGATATAATTCGATCCTGCCGAATTCACGGCATGGGTAAAGACAAATATCAAAATGTTCGTATTGGCATGACTGGAAGACTTGACACCATTCAAGCCGTGGTGCTGGATGCCAAATTAGACATTTTTGACGAAGAGCTAGCATTGCGCCAACAGGTCGCTGACCGATATCATGATTTAATTGGTAATATAGTCGAAACTCCGCAAATTGCTCTTGGCGCCACATCAAGCTGGGCACAGTACACCATAAAACTGCCGTCTAACGTCGATCGCGATGAGGTCTGCATGACAATGCAGGGACTGGGTATCCCTACTGCAATTTACTACCCTGTGCCTATGCATCAACAACCACCATACCAAAGTTTCCCGATTGCTCGGGGAAAATTAGAGATCACAGAAAAATTAAGCAGAAATGTTATATCGCTTCCTATGCACCCATACCTAGATGAAGAAACTCAGCATCTGGTTATAGATGGACTCAAAAAGTCGCTAGAAAAACGATAAAAACTTAACAAATCCACAAAATTAATTCTATTTCAAACCAAGGCTAGCATGATGCACCAAATTCATTGCAAACCTGACAACACAATCTTATTTGGCTCTTGCATGGTATGGGCCATTGGACTATACCAACGGAGTATGTTGATCTTATATATTTGATAAGATCAGCTTTTTTGGACAACAAGCGGGTGTAGCTCAGTGGTAGAGCACAACCTTGCTAAGGTTGGGGTCGAGGGTTCGAATCCCTTCACCCGCTCCAGTTTCCAGCCGTGATGGTCTTTAGTCCAACCTTGTTGACTAAAACTCTCATTAACCGCTTTTGAAGCTTTTCGGATCAGTAACCAAACTTATCAATCCATTGCTCCAATAGGGTTTTATGGCCAACTAAGTACTTTTGGTAATTAAGCCAACGAAATTTGGCATTGTCGTATATAGGCAGCACAACTTGATCATAGCTGGGCGTATTTATGGTAGTCCGCTTTTTTGCATGAACAGTATGGTCAGCCAAGTTATCGTCCCATTCTAGTTCAAGAAATTTCAAAAGATTAGTTAAGGTACCACTATAGTCTGAGACCATATCCTCATAATGTATCCTTTTGAATGAAATACTATATCTCTTCGTACATGCATCAAAAAAAGACATCGCAAGATCATACATTTCGTAAGTGCTATCCAGTTTAAGCAAATTTGCCATCGCACCGTTAATTTTAAAATTTTGCATGTAACAACTTAATGCCACATCAAGTGGATGCCTAACAGCAAGGATAAATTTACTTTCTGGAAACATATTACAAATCAGGGGTATGTGGACAATGTTCAGCGGGTATTTGTCAATTAAAAACTCATTTGGCGTTTCTTCGATAAGTGAACACATTTTTAAGACGTATTCGCTTCTTAATTCTTCGATGCAGGCGCGTTCGAGACTATCAATGTCATTAATGAGAAAATCAGGATTCAATTTACCCCTACACTCACTCATTACGTTAAATTCTTCCGCAACACTTAATTTTGGGTGACCACGTAATGCTGTATCAAGTAAAGTTGTGCCTGAACGGGGAAAACCTACCAAAAATATAGGTGTAAATTTCAACTTTTTGTATGATTTCTTTTCAAATTTCTTTGGTGGTTTGTCCAAAACTTGGCCGTTCAGCTGTATGTAAATCCTACGATAGTTCGCTGCTACTTCCTCCAAATTTGGATTTGACGTTAAGTGTAATTGGTTCATTTCTGTAAAAACACTAAATGCCAAATCATGATTGCCTAACTTGTCGTAACAACGACCCTTAAGCTGAAGCACTGAGGACCAAGATGAAACATTCCAATCTTTGAAACTTGGGCTGGATAAGACCTTGAGACATCCATCAAAATTTCCTGCCTTAAATAAGAGTTGCCCCTCAAAATATAAAAGCGAGGGAGTATAATCTACGAGTTTTTCTTTTGCCTCGGTTAAGACGCCCTTAATTGCGTCAAATTTAAGAGAATCTTCGTACAATTCACACAATAGCTCATAGGCTATTGGATTTTGAGCATCGACAAAGCGCGCTTTATGCAGCGTCTTTTCTGCAGCAAAATGCTTTCCGATTTTTCTATATGAATTGCTTAGCAGAACATAAGCGTAATAGAAATTCGGGTCTTTTTTCAAAAGCCGCGTGAGCACTCTAGAAGCTTTTTCATGTTCTCCAGCAAAAAAATGAGCCTCTCCAAGGTCATAGAAAAATTGGCTGTTATGCTCATGCAATTTTATAAGTTTGTTAAGTATCTCAATAGATTCTGAATAGCGTTCCAATAAAGTAAGAATTTTTGCTTTTAGGCGAATTAAATTAGTTGAATTTGGATAAAATCGTTCCAAAGAAATTACTTTTTGTAGCGCTTCTTGATGTTCTCCCCGATTGTTCAAGAGGGCTATAGCTTCAAAGTCAGACTTTGGTATTTCTAGGGCTATGTTCACGCTTTTCAAGGAGCACTCCGCTGCGATCAAGTAATTTAAAATCATAGACTTAACGGGGGGGGGGTGTATTCCAAAAAAACAACACTAAAATTTTGAGACTGATGATTCGTTAGCCTCAATTTTGCGAATCGCGGCAACAAAATCTTCAAGGTAGGGTAAAAATGGTTTCCAAGCTTCGTTACTATTACCAAATATTTTAACTCTAACTTGAGCAAGCGATGCGGTTTTGACAGAACGATTTGTTTCATGAAAATTCAAGCACTCTTTTTCCATTTCAAGGCCTAAATTGCTCACTAAATCTTCTATTTGTTTTTTGGGGTCCGAAACCAAATTCTCATATTTTATTTCAATCGTTCTCCCCGGGTAAGTCTTTCGCCAAAACTGCATAAGGTCACTGTAAAGTCCATAATAAGAAACAATATCTTGTAAGTCACAATCAAAACCATTTCCCTTTCCGTAAAAAAGCTTTTTGTAAATTGACCAACATGTAGCAACTCCGTCCCGTCTCACATGGACGATCTTACTCTCAGGCAACGCTGATACCAAAAAACCGATCCACCGAAAATTCAAAGGCATTTTATCAACTATAAATCGCTCGGTTACACCTAGTCTACGTATTGATTCCAAATAAAACTGTCTAAACTCAGTGATACTACTTTCATTTGCTTTTTTTTCTAACAATTTGTGTTTCTGTATTCCCAAGTTGGCGAAAAGCAATTCATTTGCACCAAAAATATGACTATGACTAGCTAGTATTTGTTCAATTAGAGTAGTGCCCGACCGGGGCAATCCAACTACAAAGATTGGACATTGATTAAGACTGTTTTCTACTTGGACTGGTTTTATTGGGAACGTGTTGCTTTTCTTAATATCTTTGAATAACTTTTCGTCAGCTTGCACTTCATAACCTATTTCTCTTTTCCTCAACGCATTTCCTTCAGAATAAAATTTGAAAGCCCTATCATACTTTTTCATGTCCTCGTAAGCCTTTGCCAACGCAAAGCAAATGTATTTTTTGTCAGATGAGTTGCGTTTAGAGTCTTCATGAACTTTTACCATTATGCTTAGCTTGTGATCTTGTGACGTAAAATGTTCCATCTCGCTAAGGTGAAAAAAGGCTTCTGCATTCCCAGGGTCAGCATTTATTGACGATTCCAAACAAAACTTAGCATCCTCAAATTCACCGCAAATTGCGTGAATGTTTCCTAATTTACACAAAGCTATAGAGTTGCTGGGCTCGATATTTAAAGCAGCTTTAAAAAATTTTTTTGCATTTAAAAAATCGTCTAAACTAGCCAGAAAAAGGCCATAATTAATCAGTAAGTTTATGTTTGTCTCATCTTTAACTAACGCCGCTTCGTATAGTTGTTTTGCAGCGTTTAAATCTCCTAATTTTTTGACTAGATTCGCCAAATTGTTCAGTGCATCGAAATGGTTTGGATTAATTGAAAGGGTTTTTTCATAGGACTTTTTTGCCTCTTCTATTTTCCCCTGTGCGCTCAAAATCACGCCTCGATTAAAAAAGCCCTGAGCAAAATTTGGATTTTTCACGATTGCTCGGTCATTTATGTCCAGAGCCTTACTTAGTGAACCCAAAGCAAAATATGCCATACCAATTATGTTGTAGACACGCATATCGAGAGGAAATCTTGATATTAAAGTTTCAGAATTAGCGACGATTGCTCTATGCTGATTTGAGTTCAGCAGATGATGTAAATGAGCCAATTCTCTATCGGGATACCATTTTTTTGCCATAAATCTTTTCCTAAAAATTTCAATTTAAAGGTTTTTGATCTGCTTAAATCAGAGCTTCAGGTGACAGTAAGCTGTTATCCAAAATACCATTTTGATAAACATTATACCGTCTCCACAGCCCAAAAAAGGCTGAAAGAGAATGTCCATTTTTGATTGTGCAGCGATTTAAATTTTTTTAAGTCAAAAACTTTAGTAGCATCGTCCTTTATTCTAGGTGGAACTACTTTTTATCAATCAGATAACTTAAACCTTTTACAAAATGAGAAACATGGCAAAAAAAGTTATAAATGAGCTTTACGCAAACAGAGATGAGCCAGATGCTCGGATTATTAACGAATTGATCAAGAATCTTTCTGCGGGCAATTATCCAACGGCTTTATCAAACGCTAATTCATTGCGTTTAACATTTCCATATTCTATTCAAATTTTGAATATCCAAGCCGCTTGTTATGATGGAATGGGAAAAGTTGATCAGTCTTTGAAGATATATGCCGAAGCTCTAAAATTAAATCCAGCGCACGCACCAACTTATTGCAATCTTGGAAATGTACTTGCGAAAGCGGGAAACTTAGATGAAGCGATTTGCAATTATGAATTTGCGATTAAGTATGATCCTTCACATGCTATCGCTAATAACAATTTGGGCACCATTTACCGAAGAAAAAAAGATCATAAACGTTCAGTTGGTTTTTTCAAAAAGGCGCTCAAGTTAGATCCTAAATATCCCGTTGCTCATTTAAATCTTGGCATGTCACTGCGGGACTTAGGTCAAGTCGCAGAAGGGATATCAGAAGTAAAAAAAGCCTTAAAATTGAAGTCGAACTATGTTGACGCCTATATCGCACTTGGCATAATGCTCAATCAAACCTCAAAAGCAGAAGAGTCTGAAGCGGCTTTCAAAAGTGCCCTAAAACACCAACCCGAGTCAGTACCCGCCAGACAATATTTATGTGATTTGCTGGATCGTAAAGGAAATTATCACGAGCTATTAGAATTTGCAGAGAATTGCAACCAAACCGGGATTTACAAGTCTGATAGCATAGTTTTTTTCGAAGCCCTAGCGAGATTTCACCTTAAAGATCACACTAAGTGCCTATGTCTCATTAGGTCAATTAATGAAAACCAACTTCCAGACAGTTTGCAGACACGGTATTTAGAACTTTCTGCTAAATGCTTGCACAATCTCAAGCAATACGATGATGCTTTTAAGAAATATGAATTAATGAATAAAAAAGCAAAGCAACTAGCTAAAATTCAATCAAACCTCTCAAACAGCTATGCTAAAAAAATTTCAACGAGGAAAAAGCAACTCACGCAGTTAGTTGGTCGCCCTTGCACGCTCAATTCAAATCCAAAAGAGCAAAACCCTTGTGTATTTCTCGTTGGGTTCCCAAGATCAGGAACAACGTTACTTGACACAATTTTGAGTGCTCATTCTGACATCTTCGTTGCTGAAGAACGACCAATGATAGATGCCGCCATAGATTTAGTGGGCGAAAACATCTCTGTTTCAGAGATTGAGAATTTGACAACGCCAGAAGTTGAGAGAGCTAAAAAAGCCTATGAGAATGAACTCAAAAATTATGCTGAAAAACACAAATCCCTAGTCATTGACAAGCTTCCGCTGAATCTTAATGAAGCGCCGCTTATCAACAAGCTATACCCCGATGCGAAATTCATTCTTGCATTGAGACACCCGCTTGACTCTATACTAAGTTCATACATGCAGAATTTTGATTTAAACCCTGCGATGGAAAATATGCTGAGTCTCAAAAGTGCGTCCAAACTTTACAGTGACAGTATGGCAGTTTTTAATCTCTGCAGGGAACGGTATAACCTTAATTGCCACGAGCTAAGATATGAGAATTTAGTCGAAGATATGCAACGCGAAATTAAATCTTTGTTAAGTTTTCTCGAACTGGACTGGCAAGATAGTATTTTAGACTACCACAATAAAAAAAATCGAGGTCGTTTAGTTCTGACGCCGAGTTATTCACAAGTTGTGAAACCAATTTATAAGACTTCCAGGATGAAATGGAAAAATTATCAAAAGCATTTGGATAGCTGTATGGGCCATGCCCATGAATGGATTGCTAAATATGACTACTTATAATTTCCGTTATTGTGGTTTCGACTTCTATGAAAATTTGACCAACGGCGTGCTTAATTATGGATACAAAAAAAGTTGTGGCTTTATCAATATTTTATAGCGTTTTTGTGTGCGCAAACGCAAACGCACACCTCCTAAGCCAACACCCTGAAAAAAATCAGTGCAATTGTGCCAAGGTCGACGGATTTTGGCACTATCACTACGTCCAAGAAACTTCAAAATTTAAGAGCATATCAAAATTAGAGGGTTATTTTGATGAGGAAACTGGCTGCAGAGATACGCGAGACTTTCGTTTGCGATGGAGAGTTTTTAAATGCCCTTAGAACTCGAAATTTTTGGGAGTTATAATACGTGTGTTATGCTCTGCCAATAGAGACATACCTTAAACCTGCGGCCAACATTACTTCAGGTGAGTATATATTCCGCAAATCAATCATGATGTTTCCTCTCATAGCAGAAAGATAATGCGCAGGCGCTAATGCGCGGAATTCATTCCATTCAGTAACTAATACAACTGCGTCAGTTCCAGCAATACATTCCTCAGCACTTTGAGAAAATTGGACAGAATTTGATAATAAATTTTTTGCCTCATCCATAGCCTTGGGATCATATGCTTTGATATGAACACCCTCAGCTAACAAGCGCGAAATAATGTCAAGTGATGGACTATCTCGCATGTCGTCAGTCTCCGGCTTAAACGCAAGGCCCAAAATCGCGATAGATTTATCTCGAACTGTATCTTCAAATGCGTCAATAACCCTCTGCGCCATTGATTTTTTTCGGAAGTCGTTATAATGAACGACCTCGTTGACAATGCCCAAGTTGATGTCGTGTTCTTGTGCAGTGCGTACAAGAGCCAGCGTATCCTTAGGAAAGCATGATCCACCATAACCAGGACCAGGATGTAGGAATTTACTGCCAATGCGTTTGTCGAGGCCAATGCCCCTAGCAACATCATGCACATCCGCACCAACCGCCTCGCATAGATCCGCCATCTGGTTGATGTAAGAAATCTTTACGGCCAGGAACGCATTGCCAGCATATTTGATTAGTTCCGAGGTTTCGAGGCCGGTAAAAATAATCGGTGTCTCAATCAAAAATAGTGGCCTATACAATGTCCGTAGCAAGTCTCTTGCCCGATTGGTTTCTGCGCCAACGACCACCCGATCAGGCCGCATGAAATCAGCGATCGCCGCGCCTTCCCGCAGAAATTCGGGGTTTGAGGCAATGTCAAAATCAGCGTCGCAGTTGATCCGGCGAATGATTGCGCTTACTTCCCTACAAGTGCCAACTGGAACCGTCGATTTGGTAACCACCACAGTATAGCCTGTGAGGTGAGTGGCGACCTTTTCAGCAGCAGCGTAGACATAAGTAAGATCAGCGTGTCCATCACCACGACGCATTGGGGTTCCTACAGCAATAAAAACTGCATCGGCTATACTCACAGCTGGGCAAATATCAGTAGAGAAATGCAGCCTGCCGGCATCAACATTACGCGAGACTAACTCTGCTAGTCCTGGCTCATAAATTGGCATAATGCCATTAGTGATTTGTTCAATTTTTTTTGCATCATTGTCGATACATGTTACTTCGAATCCAAATTCCGAAAAACACGCACCTGAGACTAGTCCGACATAACCTGTGCCGATGATTGCGATTTTCACCTTGAAGTCCCTATGTCAATGGGGTCGAATTTTCAGCCATATCTGAGTAGTTCCTCATAAGATCACCGATGACCGAGAAGTTGTTCAACAGTAAGTGTAATAATATGTCCAAGCGCTATATGAGCTTCCTGAATGTGCATAGTTGTTTTGCTGGGAACACAGATGGAAACATCAGCCTGTTCGCAAATTTCACCACCTGTCTCACCACTAAAGGCAATGGTCGTGATCCTTTTGGTGCGCGCGGTGTCCATCGCGGCAACAACGTTTTTTGAGTTACCGCTTGTTGAGATACCAATCAGAATATCACCCCTCCTGCCAAGCGTTTCCACCTGACGCGCAAAAATACCGTCAAAGCCAAAATCATTCGAATATGCTGTAATGAAGGAAGTGTCAGTGGTAAGTGCGATAGCAGCTAAGCCCGTGCGAGGCTGCTGATGATCAAGTGTAGCAACAAATTCCGCTGCTAGGTGTTGCGCATCACCGGCAGAGCCACCATTTCCACATATCATCAATTTACCCCCACTCTTTAGCGCGGCTGCGATCAATTTGCTAGCCTCAAAAGCGACGGCGCTGCATTGTTTGGCCGTCGCCAGCTTGACAGCCGCGGATTGCGCCAGGGTATCAGAAATTGCCTTTACTGACATTCAATCTGCCTTCTGTCTGTTGGTGAAACTTGACCGTCCCTTTATGGAGGGGTAATTCATGTTTATCAATAGCCGAAACTCATACTCACCGATGAAAGTGATTCGATGATAAAAAAAGCGATTTTTCCAGTTGGTGGTCTGGGTACCAGATTTTTACCTGCGACCAAGGCTCTGCCCAAAGAAATGTTGCCTGTAGTAGATAAACCGCTAATTCAATATGCAGTGGAGGAGGCAGCAGAAGCTGGTATCGATGAGTTCATTTTTGTAACAGGACGCAATAAAAGTGCGATTGAGGATCATTTTGATCATTCATACGAGTTGGAAAAGACCCTAATAGCTAAAGGCAAAACTGAGGCGCTAACTGTGGTGCATGACATGATTCACAAACCTGGATCAGTGAGCTATGTTAGACAACAGGACCCAGCTGGTTTAGGGCATGCCGTTTGGTGCGCTAGAAATATGGTGCATAATGAACCTGTAGCCGTGCTGCTGGCAGATGATCTAATTCTCGGTAAAAGCTGCATCGCAGAAATGGCAAAACATTATCACGGTGGAAATATGGTTGCGGTGATGAATGTGTCAATGGATCAAACTCATGCCTACGGTATTATTACACCAGGAACAGATGATGGCAAACTTGTTGAGGTCATGGGCTTGATTGAGAAACCAAAACCAGAAGACGCTCCATCAAATATCGCTATCGTTGGCCGCTATATAATTGAGCCAGCAGTCTTTCAGACCCTTTCTAAGAGTGAGCGAGGTGCTGGTGGTGAGATCCAACTAACGGATGCACTAGCTCAACAAATCGGAAAATCAGCCTTTTTTGGTCTGCGCTTTTCTGGCGAACGTTTTGACTGCGGCTCAAAAATGGGATTTCTGCAGGCAAATGTAGCTTTCGCCATGGCGAATGAAATGCTTGCACCTAATCTAAAGAAATGGATAAAGGACAGGTACTCATGAATGAGGTCTTACTTCACCCCAGCATTTTGCGAGCTTATGACATCCGTGGTATTTGGGGTGAAACCCTCAACTTTGAAGACGCGATAGCAATCGGCCGCGCATTTGCCGCCTGCCTTGCAAATAAATCTCTTGGCAACAAAGTCATTGTTGGTCGCGATGGCCGCCTCTCATCTCCAAAGCTTGCAGCGGCGCTAATAGAAGGTTTAGTCGATGGTGGCGCAGAGGTGTTAGATATTGGATGTGGACCAACGCCGATGCTGTATTTTGCCGCTGCGCACCTCGGCGCCAGTGGGGCTATTCAGGTTACTGGTAGCCACAATCCACCAATGCATAACGGTTTCAAAATGGTAATGAACGGCAAATCATTTTTTGGTGACGAAATTACAAACCTTGGCGCGCTTTGCGCCGCAGGTGTTCTATCTCAAAAAGGTGGCAAACGAGAAACCCTCTCGATTTTTGACGATTATGTAAATAGAATTTTACAATCAGCTGATGCTGGTGGACTGTCGGTTGTCTGGGATTGTGGCAATGGTGCAAGTGGCCCAGTTACTGACGCGGTGGTAAGTCGGCTAACGGGGCAACATGAAGTGCTTTTTTCAGAAGTTGACGGAACCTTTCCCAACCACCATCCCAATCCTGTAGATTCTTATACACTCGAAATTCTTCGCGCCAAAGTCAAATCGAGAAAAGCCGATATAGGAATCGGTTTTGATGGAGATGGTGATCGAATCGGAGTCATCGATGCCAAAGGTCGGCAGGTGCCAGGCGATCTGCTTACAGTCTACCTTGCCCAAGATGTTGCCAAACGGCATCCGGGCAGAACCATGCTGCTTGACATCAAATCATCACAACTTGCACTCGATATGCTGTCTGCTGCGGGAATAAATGCTGCGATGTGGAAAACGGGACACAGCCATATGAAAAAGAAAATGGCTGAAACTGGATCACCTTTGGCTGGTGAGATGTCAGGTCATATCTTCATTTCCGACGATTATTTCGGATTCGATGACGCCATCTATGTAGCGCTTCGTATCCTCACGCAGATGGTTCGCACAGGTCAATCCATCACCGCCTTCATGGATGGCATGCCAGACCAGCACGCAACGCCAGAATTGCGTGTCAATTGTGCAGATGACAGAAAATTCACTGTCATGGAAAAATTGCAATCTATGGTGGCGCAAAAATATGCGTCCAATAACATCAACACAATCGATGGGGTTCGGGTAACTGGCCCTAGCGGATGGTGGCTCGTTCGTGCTTCAAACACTGAAGCCGCATTGATTGCCCGAGCTGAAGCAACGTGTCCAGACGCTTTAGACCACTTGATCTTACAGATTGAAACAGCGCTATCTGAATCC
Source organism: uncultured SAR116 cluster alpha proteobacterium (assembly GCA_902623185.1). Classification (GTDB taxonomy): domain Bacteria; phylum Pseudomonadota; class Alphaproteobacteria; order Puniceispirillales; family Puniceispirillaceae; genus MED-G116. Next base: position 46,956 of record CACNSW010000004.1, on the reverse strand, counting down.
GGTCTTAGCTGTTCACTAAGGTAGGGCTTAAAAAGCAAAACACAAAAATCTCTAAACCTCAGCTATTAGATTGACCAGCGAGTGGATATTGGACTCAATGGAATTTTTCGCTATGTTAGCGCCGATCACACTTGTTCTTTGGCGATATCTGATTTGATTAGTCGTTTTATTCCTTACTTCCTACTCGCACTTGCCGCTTTGAGGTGAACTAATGCCCAATTTCACAAACTTTGGAAATCTGACTGTCGATACCGATCTATATAATTTTGTCAATAATGAGCTTTTACGGGGTGTTTCAATATCCGCTGTTAGCTTTTGGGAAGGTTTTGACAAATCTGTTCATGTGTTGGCGCCGCGCAACCGGCAATTGCTTGCCATCAGACAGAAAATGCAGAGCCAGATTGATAGCTGGCTGATAAACAATGCACAAAACGGTATCGATCAGGCTGCCTATGAAGGATTTTTGAAGGATATAGGCTATCTGCTTGATGAGGGTCCTGATTTTAAGGTCACAACAGACAATGTGGACGCCGAAATTGCGCGTGTGGCTGGACCACAGCTAGTCGTTCCTATCACCAACGCACGCTATGCACTGAATGCTGCAAATGCGCGCTATGGAAGCCTGTACGACGCGCTTTATGGGACTGACGTAGTCCCCCAAGAAAGTAAAGTTCAAACAACTATCTATGATGCAGCGCGTGGCCAAAAAGTAATTGCCTATGTTCGCAAAACACTGGATGAAGCCACACCGCTGGCAACCGCATCATGGACCGACGTGACTAATTTTAGAATCGCAAATGGGACGCTAATGGTCGAATGCGGTGAGAATACGACAACGCTTGCTGATCCCAGCAGGCTCACGGGTTATACTGGCGACGCTACCACTCCACAATCAATCATCCTCAACAACAATCAACTGCATTTCCAAATAATGATAGACCGGTCAAGCACTATTGGCAAAAATGATCTTGCGGGTATTAGTGATGTTCGCGCCGAAGCAGCTATTTCAAGCATCATGGATTGCGAGGACTCAATTGCAGCTGTCGATGCAGCGGATAAAATCCTCGCCTATAATAATTGGAACCAATTAATGCGAGGAACACTTGAGGACACTTTCGAAAAGGCTGGCAAAACTATCACCCGAAAACTGGTCGACAATATCACCTACACAAGTTCGGATGGTCGCAGAGCAGTACTCCACGGTCGCGCTTTGATGATGGTACGCAATGTCGGGCATCTAATGACTAATCCCGCCATTCGTCTTGCCGATGGTAGCGAAGTGCCTGAAGGCATAATGGACGCCTTCATGACCGTTGCCGGTGCACTTCCTGATCTGCAACGAAAAGCAAATTCCGCGAATGGCTCTATCTACATCGTAAAGCCTAAAATGCACGGCCCAGATGAGGTGCGCTTCGCCACAGAAATCTTCGCTGCCGTCGAAGAGGTTCTGGGTCTTCATAAAAATACCATCAAAATAGGGATTATGGATGAGGAGCGCCGTACCACTATTAATCTAAAGGAATGTATCCGTGTTGCAAGTGAGCGTGTTGTGTTCATCAATACTGGATTCCTTGACCGAACAGGCGACGAGATCCACACTTCGATGGAAGCCGGGGCTATGATCCGCAAAGGAGATATGAAAAATGCGGCGTGGATTAGAGCCTATGAGAGCAGAAATGTTGATGTCGGGCTTGCCTGCGGTCTTGGTGGCAAGGCGCAAATCGGAAAGGGGATGTGGGCGATGCCAGATCGCATGGCCAAGATGATGGAAGAGAAGATTCATCATCCATTGGCGGGCGCTAATTGTGCGTGGGTACCTTCACCAACCGCAGCCACGCTTCATGCCCTGCATTACCATAAAGTAAATGTGCTTGAACGACAGCAAGAGCTTGCGAAACGCACACCAGTAAGCCGTTCAGAGATCCTGTCAGTTCCTACCATATCCCCTCCAACATGGTCAGATAATGATATTCATCAAGAATTGCGAAATAACGCTCAGGGCATTCTTGGCTACGTTGTACGATGGATTGATCAGGGCGTCGGCTGCTCAAAGGTCCCTGACATACACGATGTTGGGCTAATGGAGGACCGAGCAACCCTGAGAATTTCTTCCCAACATATTGCGAACTGGATTCATCATGGCGTCTGTTCACAGCAGCTTGCCATGGAAATCATGAAAGAAATGGCAGGTGTTGTCGACCAACAGAACCAGGGCGATCCACTTTACCGTCCAATGGCAGATGATTTTGACACATCTATTGCCTTTCAGGCTGCATGCGATCTTGTTTTTGAGGGCCGCACGCAACCTTCAGGATACACAGAGCCTGTTCTGCATCGCAGGCGGCTGGAGAAGAAAGCCCTTGATGCTATGTAAAGTTATTCCAAAAAAAGCTAAATTCCCAAATCAAAGCATCAAATTTTGCCAGCATGGCCCAAGTCCATAATGCCATTCTATCAACCATACAACAATGTCTGACGAATACGTTCTCGCTCTGACGATAAAATCAGGAATCAACACTCGCATCGGTCTCTGTAATGCTTGACTCGGCCATTATCCTAATCTCAATAGTGCGCCATCATTCTCTATCGGGCCAGAAAATTGACTAGCTAGGTTTTGAAAAAATCCTATTTGTTTGAGTATGTAGAGCGCACTTCATATATAAATTTATCTGAAAACTCCATAACCGATGAATCGCTCTTTGTGACAAATTCCAACTACACGGAGCATTATGGTTGCAGAAAGGTAACTAGAAATCAGGCACTGGCGATATTTCAAAAGACGCCGTCAACATGATTTTTCTTCCTAACCTTTGGGCGCGTAACCGACGACATTGTCCCTTTTTTGAACCCGGGATTAAACAAACACTAGCGCGAACCAGCACCTGTAAGCAAAATCCTAATCGTTCGAAGAATAATCGTCATATCAAGAAGAAGAGATAGGTTTTTAATGTAGAAGAGATCGTAGGTAATTTTCTCGCTGCTACTATCAATATCATAAGCATAACCCTGACAAACCTGCGCCCATCCTGTAATTCCAGGCCTCACTGAATGGCGAAAAGGAAAAAACGGAATTTTTTCGACAAGCCCATCAAGCAAAATCATTTGCTCAGGGCGCGGTCCAATAAGGCTCATATCACCACGCAGTACGTTAAAAAGCTGCGGTAATTCATCAATACGATATTTCCTTATAAATCTACCGATACGCGTCACACGTTTGTCGCCCTCTGTTGCAAACTGAGCACCACCACTTTCAGCGTTGTGAACCATCGACCTGAATTTATACATGGTAAAGGGCGTTCCCCCCAAACCGACCCGTTTCTGCATGAATATGGCTGGACCAGTAGTCTCAAACCTAATTAGCAGCGCCACTAAAAGCATCGGAATGCCAAGAAAAATAATAAATAGTAGACTACCAACCACATCAAAAAGCCGTTTTGAGAACAAATATGTATCTGACGAACGCACACGTAACAGATCATCAAACGTGAAGTCCAAAAGATCTACACGCCCCGTTTGAGCTTCTATATAGTCACGCAACATTATCACAGGCACCGCGTTCAACGCACACCATGATAGGAAAGGCGTCCAACTAGAATCTTTTAACTGTTCATCTGAAACAACTACCGCATCTATAGCGTCTACTGGTAAGGATGCACTCGCCATGGAAACAAAAGTACCAGTCCCTTTATCAAGCTGCGGAAACAGTTGGGCTGGAACACCAATGCGCATGCTTGAACGCTGCGAAAGGCCCTTTCCAAACAACAGGAGAATAATAGTTGCAGTGGGATATATTAACCCAAGGAAGGTAACGGAATAGGGGAGACGGAACAATAACAAACCAAATATGCCAACAAGGCCAAGAGCAAGCCAAATTGACAACAGCTGTTCCCCAACACGAAAACGCGTCCACCGGGAAATACGTAAAGCAAAAAGAAATTCAATCAGATATATACCTGTGATAAGCATTGCCGAATTTCTGATCGAAACAGGCGCGTTGAATAAATGCCGACCCTCCAGAACCATTGACACTGCAATTTCAGCAGCAATCAGACACGAAAGCGATACCAACATCCTGGTAATATTCACCAACTGCCGCCTTCCAGCGCGTTGACGAATCTGAACAACCTGTTCAGTCATTTGGGGAGAAAATACCATCATGATCCAAATAGAAAAATTCGTAATTGAAAGAAAATAACAAATTTTTGACATATGTTAGTAAACAAAGGGCGTTGTTTTGAAGGCATCTATCTAAATTCGACGGTCGCTACCTCAAATTTTTACGATATCCCTTACCGGCTTAATATTAGGCTCCTATTTATCGGAAAAGTCTCCCGATTTCCAAAACTCCTCGCGAAAACTGTCAATCGGTACGTCAATGCCATTACGTTCCACATACCAGAACGTCCAGCCATTACATGATGGAAGCGACTGGAGCTTGGCACCCAGGGTATGGATTGACCCGCTCTCCTTTTTTGCTGTGACGAGCGAACCATCGACGCGGATCTGCGCCGAAAAGCGCTTCCGCGCATCAAAAAGTCTATCACCCGGACGCAGAATGCCTCGCTCAATTAAAGTACCAAAGGGCACTTTAGGTTTGGCGCGTCTTGATGGGGTCGCAAGCAGATCCGGAGAGCCGATTGGTATGATATCGGCTATTCGCTTTCGCGCCAAATTGACGTATGAGGAGTCCTGTTCGATGCCAATAAAGTTACGGTGCAGCCTCCTAGCAACCGCACCCGTAGTCCCAGTACCGAAAAATGGGTCAAGAATTACATCATCGCGGTTTGTCGAAGCCAAAATAATGCGTGCCAGAAGCGATTCAGGTTTTTGCGTTGGATGAGCCTTCTTACCAGCATTTTTCAAACGCTCAGTGCCCGTACAGATTGGCAAGTCCCAATCCGACCGCATCTGAACGTCATCATTCAACGTTTTCATCGCTTCATAATTGAAAGTGTAGCGAGATTTTTGAGACTTTGCTGCCCAAATTAATGTTTCATGTGCATTGGTGAAACGCCGACCTCGGAAATTCGGCATGGGATTGGTTTTACGCCATATAACATCATTCAAAATCCAGAAATCTAAATCCTGAAGGATCGCACCAACCCGAAATATATTGTGATAACTACCAATAACCCAAATCGCCCCATCGGGCTTTAGTATGCGCCGCGACTCAGCTAGCCATGCTCGACTGAATATGTCGTAGGCAGTAAAAGAATCAAACTGATCCCAATCTTCATCAACCGCATCAACATGCGTGTGGTCCGGACGCGACAAAACCCCACCAAGCTGGAGATTATAAGGCGGGTCTGCGAAGACGAGGTCAACCGAACCGGTGGCGAGCTTTGCCAATTTCTCAATACAGTCACCATATTCGATCACATTTGTTTTCAATATCTACGCTCCCATCTCTCGCCAGAAGATTGATTTTTTCTACGATTCAACTCCAATCTTCTTATAGCAAGCGACGATTTGTTGTTTTGGGTTACTCATAAAAGAATCATATTATGACGTAAAGTCAACATGTTAAGAGTTAACATTAAAGTGTTCACAACATATTGTATGTTTGTATGGCCAACAGCACTCATCTAGTAGGTTAACGCCAAACTAAGCATCGTTTCAAACACTCGTGATAGCCCATCACCATCTTTTTTAAGGGTGTGTCGTCAAATATGGCGTTTTCACTCCTAAAAGAGCAAGCTTGGTTAAGTTTGCAGCAACCGTCTAATTGGTGCGAAGCTGCGGCGGTGATGTTGTGTTACACCATGCACAAGTAGAGCCTCTGAGTGACTTTTGGTTCCATACCCCATATTTGTATCCCAACCATAGACAGGATAATCGAGGGCGAGATCACGCATTAGCTCATCCCGGGTCTGCTTAGCGATGATTGACGCAGCAGCTATTGAACAAGACAGAGCATCCCCTCTAATCACAGTCTTAATTGGCATTTTGAGCGCCGGCTCAAGATTGCCATCAACAAGGCAAAGTCCGATGAGGCCATGCTGACGACTGATCAGGGTTTCCTGCAATCGTGCGGCAGCCTGCTGCATCGCAAGCAAAGTCGCACCAAGAATGCCAATCTGATCAATCTTGGAAACAGCTATCGATGCCACAGAAAAAACGTGCTCTCCGCTTGTCAATGTACCATATATAGTGGCTCGCTTTGTTGGACTGAGCTTTTTTGAATCATTAAGCTCTGGTGGAAGCTGGTCAAAATAATCAGGGTTGACCCAGAAAGCGGCAGCTGTCACCGGACCCGCCCAAGGTCCACGGCCGGCTTCATCAATACCAATAACGGGGCCAGCACCCATCGCCAAATGTTGCTTTTCAAAACTAAGGTCGGGCATTATCCGCGACGGCGCTGAGTTACAGACTCGGCCAACCTAGGCATGATCTCGACGAAGTTACAGGGCTTGTGCCGGATATCTAACTGATAGCGTAAGATATCATCCCAGCCATCGCGGCATCCTGATGGAGATCCAGGCAGAGCAAACAAATATGTCCCACCTGCAACACCCGCAAGCGCACGTGATTGTACTGTTGACGTTCCGATCTTCAGAAATGATAGATGCCGGAACAACTCCCCAAATCCTTCGATTTCCTTGTCAAAGACTGCCCGAAATGCCTCCGGTGTCACATCGCGCCCAGTCAATCCAGTGCCACCCGTTGCAACCACCACATCAATTGCCGGATCATCAATCCATTCCTGCAATCTTGCTATAATTTTAGGCTGGTCATCAGAAATGATCACGCGCGCCATCAAAATGTGGCCGTCTTCAATGATGCGTGATTTCAGCAAATCACCCGAACGGTCATTCTCCATGGTACGCGAGTCAGACACTGTCATTACTGCAATATTCACCGGCTTGAAAGTGATGGATTTATCAATCCGGTCATCACTACTGCGCATGGCTGTTACCTTCCTTCTTGATTAAAACCTGCCTGTTTTCCATGAGCTCCGTCTTTAACCCAGATTCATCAATCAACGAAACAAAAGTTCCGCGTCCACCTGCGGCAAGTGCTCGTAGGGATGGCGCAGACTCTCCAAATTGCAACCGATACATCGACAGATTGGTTATAACGCTCTTTATATAGGAGCGTGTTTCACGTGAGGGAATGGACTCGATAAGAAGGAAAGGGTCATCCTGATGATCAACCTTGCGCAGCCATTTGCTGAGGTTGCCCGGGCCGCCATTGTAGGCGGCAAGCAATTTCACAAGCGAGCGATCAATCACCGGCTCCTCAAGAAGATGATGGATATAACGCTGACCGATTTCCAGATTGATTACAGGGTTGAGCAGCAAATGCCGGTCATGCGAACGGTAGGAACGTTTTCGCGTAATAAACGATGCTGTAGAGGGCATAATCTGCATCAGTCCCGCCGCCTTTGCACGGCTCTTTGCAAGCGGGTTGAACCCGGATTCCTGGCGCGCAATTGCCCAGACAAGCGCCTGGTCTACAGTGAATTCAGTCTCAAATTTTGGCACAGGATAGAGCGCTCCATACCAAATTTTTCCTTCATTCTTTCCCATCAATGCGCCAACGCGATATGCAAGGCCCGCCATCCCATTATCGATTGCAAAACGCAATGCTGAGGGCAACATATGGATGGGAACGTCACCCCACAGATAGCGCATTTCCCGCTCGGCGTCATTAATCAGACCAATCTGAACAAGAGCGAAAAGCCGCTGACCACCTTTCTGTTTACTAAGCCAAATTAGGAAAGATGGATTGTTTTCTGGCAAGTTGAATGAAATATCGATTTGTTGGCCAGTGGCCTGTCGAGCAATGACGCCATAAAACCCAGTTTGCACACTTGCCGACAGATCAAGAAACCTTGCAGCCTCCTGCGGCCTGCCCTGACGTAGCGCCACACGCTGCGCCCAAAAAGCCGCTGCACTTCGCAACTCATCGAAAACACTTTCCTGTTCTGCAAGCAATCTGAAAAACTGCCCAGCCAAATCATATTGCCCACTACGCCAAGCAGCCAAACCGCCAGCCCAATAACCCATAAATGCAGATTCCTGGTCCACGCCAATCGCATGCCGTGCCTCGCGGATCGCTTTTTGATCAAGTCCAAAAATAAAATAGGCATGGGCGATTTCACCAAGCAACTGGGTTTCCTCAGCCTTTGTTAGATAGCGCCTGTTTTTTGGATCATTGACGACTTTCAACGCCCCTGTTGGCCAGCCACGGCGAATAGCTCGGCGGACTTCCCGTGCAATGCGGCTTGTTGTCCTTGGCGATGCCCGGCCAGCTGAACTGACCGGAATCGGCGGACGATATTCATTCTGCGAGGTCAGCCCAAATCCATTTAGATACCCAGCTTTGGGTTCTACAGGTGCCTTTGTATTTCCAGGGCGACGGCGTTTGGCTAGCCAATAGATACGGCTCGCATCCGGATGATCATTATAGAGCCGAAGCCAGCGGTAAAGCTGCTTGTATGTAGATCGCCAAGCTGTTGGGTGCAAGTAGCGTTTTGACAGCACATGGCCCATCAGTATGTCATTTTCCACACGGCCAGCCTCACGGACCGCCTGTTTCATACGGCCGATTTCCTGCAGATGGAAAAGCCGCTGATATTGCGCCACATCAAAATCGCTGAGAGGTTGTGGTAGAGATGTGGCCTGCTCGGAAGCCGATATTTGTGGAGACAAAACAAAAAAACCTGCAAAAACGCAGCCAAGCCAAATAAATAAGCGAACAGATAACATTCTCCAGCAGGGCGACTTACAATGTTGATTATTTTGCATGGGCAAAATCCTAAGCAAGTCTTGCGCGGAGTGAGAGCAAATCCTCAAAAGACAAGCGTTTTTGCGCTGGCGAGCGCAACAGATACGCTGGGTGTAAACTAGCCAGCGTTGGCCGATTAAAACCATTTCCAAAATCAACATCACGCCAGACGCCGCGCAATTTCAATATACCGTGCTTTGTGTCAAGCAGCGCTTTTGCAGACGAGCCACCTAGTATCAACAGAAATTCAGGTCTTGCCAGTTGTATATGACGAAGCAAATAAGGTAACAGAAGTATTGTTTCCTCAGCGGTTGGCGCCCGGTTTCCGGGTGGCCGCCAAGGCAGGAGATTAGTAATGTAGACCGCCGATCTGTCCAGACCAATACTCGCAAGCATCCTATCAAGCAGTTGGCCCGCGGAGCCCACGAAGGGTAGGCCAACGCGGTCTTCATCGCGGCCGGGAGCTTCGCCAACAATCATCACGCGTGCGCCCGGATTGCCATCACAGAAAACCAGATTGCTTGCCGTGTTCTTCAATGCACATCCCTCAAGATTTTCAAGCGCGCTGTGTAGTGCGTCGAGCGAGGTGATATTGGTCAACTGATCTGTTTTTTGATCAACAGGTGATAACGAGGATTTTTGTGACAATTGGCTTGTTTGGGCCAATGAGGGGGCTTCATGATTCATAACGACCGAGCGAGTCTTTGCAATAGCCTGACCAGCGCCGGATATACCTGCAAGAAAGGACTTCATTGGGACAAACGCTTGACTGTGCGTCACCTCATTGCTAAGCGCCTCATCAGCTCCACACGCCACTTGCCAAGCAAGGTAGGCCATTAATTCGTCTCGGGTAAAATCATGGATAGACATTAAATTTTCCATTGAATTTTGGTTGCTTTGGTTGTGGCAAAAAAGCCAATATGAAGTCCTTATCACTTATACTAAATATTAAAAATATTTCGGCGTAAAGCGTAACAGAAAAGTTAGAGGTTGGTGAAATGGAACGCGAAACCATGGAATTTGATGTCGTGATTATTGGAGGGGGGCCATCTGGCCTTTCAGCCGCAATAAAACTTAAGCAACTTGCGGCCCAGGCTGGCCAGGATATCGGAGTTTGCCTTATCGAAAAAGGCAGTGAGATCGGCGCTCATATACTGTCAGGTGCTGTTCTGGAACCACGGTCCCTCGATGAGTTGATACCAGATTGGCAGGATCGCGGTGCCCCCCTTGATACGCCAGTAACTGATGATAAATTCATGTTCCTGACCGAAACACGTGCCTTTAGAATGCCAACGCCGCCCAGCATGAACAACGATGGCAACTACATCATCTCGCTAGGCAATTTCTGTCGCTGGCTAGCTGAACAGGCCGAGGCACTTGGTGTTGAGGTTTATCCAGGCTTTGCAGCCGCTGAGGTGCTTTATGATGAGACCGGCGCAGTCCGCGGCATTGCCACGGGTGACATGGGTATCGGCAAAGATGGAAAGCCAACCGACGACTACATGCCCGGGATGGAATTACTTGCTAAACAGACAATTTTTGCTGAGGGGTGTCGTGGGCATCTGACAAAGACGTTATTTGAGGAATTTGACCTGCGTGAGGGTAAGGATCCCCAAACCTATGCCATCGGAATTAAGGAATTGTGGGATATTGATCCAAAAAAGGCCAAACCAGGTTTGGCATGGCATTCTGTAGGTTGGCCCCTTTCATCAGACACGTATGGCGGCTCTTTCCTGTATCATCTTAACGGCAATCAGGTCGCCGTTGGTTATGTTGTAGCACTTGATTACAGCAATCCTCACCTCTCCCCTTTTGAGGAATTTCAGCGCTTCAAGACCCATCCTGCTATACGCACACTTTTTGAAGGAGGGCGCCGTGTTTCGTATGGCGCGCGCGCGCTCAATGAGGGTGGTTTTCAATCTGTGCCAAAACTGACGTTTCCAGGGGGATGCCTTATCGGATGTACAGCTGGCTTCTTAAATGTGCCAAAAATCAAGGGTACTCACACAGCGATGAAATCAGGGATGACGGCTGCAGAAGCAATTTTTGAGGCACTTGAGACGATGAAACCAGGTCATGAACCAGCATCCTACATAGATAAGTTGCAGGATACCTGGCTCTGGTCAGAACTTTACAGGGTTCGCAACATTCGTCCTGGATTTGGCAAGGGGTTATGGCTTGGCCTTACCCATGCCGCGATTGACACCTACCTATTACGGGGACACGCGCCATGGACATTGAAAAACCACAATGACCATTTAGCATTGAAAAAAGCCTCTGAAGCGCCAAAAATCAATTATCCAAAACCAGACAACATAGTCAGTTTTGATCGCAATTCATCGGTTTATCTTTCAGGGACGAACCATGAGGAAAATCAGCCTGCACACCTGTCACTCAAAGACGCGGCGGTTCCGGTGTCCCACAATTTGGCTCTGTATGACGCACCAGAACAGCGTTATTGTCCTGCAGGTGTTTATGAAATCGTTGGGGGTAAAGGTGATAGTGAGGTCCGCTTACAAATCAACGCACAAAACTGTGTTCATTGTAAAACCTGTGATATCAAGGACCCAACGCAGAATATTGTTTGGGTAACACCAGAGGGTGGTGGTGGACCAAATTACCCAAATATGTAAAGGGTTAACAACATGCGACAATGGCAGCTTTTGGAAGACGTTTATAACGTCCGTGCACCCTATTTGAAGCCTTTGTCAACAATCTACCAAATAGCATTTCTTGGTCCCACAATTATGCTTGCGACAATTTTTTCTGGGTGCGTAAGCAATGGATCTGGTCATGCTGTTTCGGCCAGCTTCGACAAACCAATTTCTGTTCAGTCCACGTCGGAAAGTAGTGCCGGTCACTTTTTGGCAGCGCGCCAAGCGCTCTATTTCAACGATATAGAACAATCTGCAAATTTCTTTCTTGAGACCCTGCGCGACGACAATGACAACGCCAACCTGCTTCGCCAGACCTTTATGGCCCAATATTATCAAGGAAACATCACAAAGGCAGCAGCGCTTGGCCGGCAAATGGAGCAACTAAATGTATCCTCCGCCTTCAGCGTTGAACCAGCAACCGCTATCGCAATTCAAGCCCAAGACTGGCAAGCAGTCAGAGTCCTTGCAAGTAGCATCAGTGAACATTCACCGTCGCGTTGGCTTTCAGCATTGATTAACGCCTGGGCATTTGTTGCCACTGGTCAAGGTGATGCAGGTATTACCCACTTGACGGAAAGCCTAGAAGATCGAAAACGAGTCAGCGGTTCAACAAACGTCGATATGGAACTTCACATCGCTCTGATGGCCGAGCATTTAGGCCAAAATGAGGAAGCGACGAAACGTGGATTGAAACTTATTGATGCTCCAATGACACCGATAACGGCTCTACATCTTGCATCACTTTTAGCTCGTAATGGCGAAAACGAGTCAGCAAAAGGATTAATCGACCGGAGGTTAAACGCAAGTTTCAATAAAGTGATGATTGATAAATTACTTTCAGAAGAAACCAGCCACGCGGCCCCATCACTTTTGTCAAACATTGTACATGGTATAGTTGATTTCTCCATGCTTGAACAGGGAGAATCCAATCAACAGATGTTTGTCGCTCGGCTGCAACTTGCGCGGTTTCTTGACCCCAAAAGTGATTTCGTTCGTCTACTCCTCGCTCAGGAGCAGATAAAAAGTAAAAACTACATTGAGGCTGTTGAAAATCTATCAGCAATTAATGTGGATGGTCCCCTTGGTCAGCCGGCAATGGTAACACTATCTGACATTGCCATTGACAATGGAGAGTTCTCAGAAGCAGCCTTAATTCTACACCAAGCCATCGCGGCAAATCCTCAGGATGGCTATTTATATAAGCTTCTTGGCGATTGTTATCGTCGTAATACCGATTATAAGAAAAGCAAAGATGCCTACAAAAAAGCCTATAAAAATGGCCACCAAACAAGCTCCCTCCATCGAAACCTTGGTATCACTCTCGAACGTCTCAACCAAACAAAGGATGCCGAGGAACAATTAAAACTAGCACTTAAAATGAATCCTGACGATGCATTTGCGCTTAACTATCTTGGTTATTGGTGGGCCGATCAGGGCCGCAACCTTGAAGAAGCAATTTCCTTAATCGAGCGCGCAGTAGAACTGCGTCCAGATAGTGGTTATTTCGTTGACTCATTAGGATGGGTTCATTTCCGTCTTGGTAACGCAAAAAGAGCTGTACGATTTCTGGAGCAGGCAACCGCTCTAGAGCCGGCCGATGCCGAAATCACCGGCCACCTTGGTGATGTATATTGGTATTTAGGGCGGCGAGATGAAGCAATATTTAAATGGCGTCTCGCAATATCTCTCTCTAAGACAAAAGAGGAAAGGATTAAATTTAGGAGCCGCATTGAAACCGGTATCCCATCATCAGAGATCAGTGAAAAAAATCAATGACGCCGGTAGACCTCGAACTTCCAACCACAATTCATGCTCCAGCTAAGGTCAATTTGTTTCTTCACATAACCGGCAAACGTAATGACGGTTTCCACTATCTTGATTCTGGTGTCATTTTTACCACGTTCGGAGATCGAATAACCATTGATAATGCGCCGATCGACGAAATTCATATCACAGGCCCTTTTGCCAAGAGCCTGGAAAAAAATCTAGGCGAGAATATTTGTATTCGCTGTTTGAATGATTTTCGGAGGGTAGGAGGAAAATGTAGCCCCGTAAAACTTATAATTGAAAAAAACATTCCCGTTGGAGGGGGTCTAGGTGGTGGTTCTACAAATGCAGCCGCTTTACTTAGGTGGTTGTACAAACATACTCCACATTCCCTCTCTCAAAAATCTTTGTATGATTTAGCAATAAAGCTGGGAGCAGATGTACCAGTTTGCCTGGATAGTTCGCCCACTCGGTTAAGGGGGATTGGTGAATGTGTGTCACCTCTTGCAATTGATGGTCAGGAGTTTATTTTGTTGGCAAATCCAAAAAAACAGGTGTCAACAAAAGACGTTTTCAGCAAGGTCTCCTCACACTCAAGAACCCTAAAAAGGAAAAGCCCTGTGTCAGAAACAACAAGATCCATTTCTGATTGGGTCAGAAATGGCAATGATCTTGAGGAGGTCGCATCAGAGATCATCCCAGAAATTGGAACTCTTAAACAAATTCTAAGAGACCAAACAGGTGCAAAGGAAGTAGGAATGTCTGGCAGCGGTGCAACTTGCTTCGCCACATTTAACTCTGAAATAGATTGCATGACCGCTGCCCAAATTATCTCATCGAGAGATATATGGGCAGTCTCGACCAGAATCCTAAACCTATAATTAAAGAATCAATCGTTGCTTTGTGATGTCAGATCAAGTGACGTATGCCTATTTATTTTCTGGACACACAATAAGGTGTTGCCTGAAACAAATTTGATAGATAGATTTCGATGCGAAGTGATGGGGCGTAGCCAAGTGGTAAGGCATCGGTTTTTGGTATCGTGTATCGTAGGTTCGAATCCTACCGCCCCAGCCATTTTTTACTTAATCTACTCCCACGAAAAGTTAAGTGAGATCCCTTGCCCCATTTTTTTTGGATTGTCTGCCAACTTATACGTCGTACCGTGAGTTAAAATTATTGGTTCATTTGTATGGTCTTTTATTTTTTTCCTCAGCCGATAAATATGTGTTTCTAGCGTGTGGGTGCTCAAACCTTTTTGTAAACCCCATATTTCTCTCAATAAACAATCCTTTTGAACTCCTTTTGGGTGTTCCTCAAATAAGAATAACAGTATTTCTGCCTCTTTTTCCGTAAGTGCGATTTTAGTGTTGGCAACATTTGAAATCAACCACTTCGACGTCAGATCGAATTTCAAACCAAAGAGCTCAAACACAAATGTTTGATTTGGTGTTGATACCCTTAATAAGGAGCGGACTATAGACAACAATTCAGAGAATCGAAGTGGCTTCGAAATGTAATAATCCGCACCAGCATCGAGGCACTTCTTTCCAAGATTTTCGTGGGCTTTATCGAGAAGAACTATAATAGGTGCGTAAATACCTTTTTTGCGAATCTGAGCGCATAGATTGGTCTCCAAAAAATACTCTTCGTTTTTTTCTGACCGGTCGCACCCCAGTAAAATGAGATCTGGCAGTTTTGATAACACCAATTCACTCACTTTTTCATTTTTTGAAATCCCAAAAATTTCTTCAAAACCTTCTTTCCTGAATTGCTCTTTCAGAAAAGAATTCAGAATGGCGTCATGTTCTATTATTAATAATTTCTTATGCGCAAATGTATCTTCGGATATAGTATCTGAAAACTCTTGCATAGTCGCAGTTAACCCCATAGGTAAATGTGAGAGTCATTGCCTCTACTTCTCGCCAGAATAATCTACACGCCATGCCACCATAAATCCATAACGAGACCGAATTTGGAAGAAACAATTAACAACAAAAATTACCTTAAGATAAATCGTGCCTGCTCAGAACTTCGAAGAGGCGGGGTAGTGTTATTACGTCTCCCAAATGGTGAGGCAGGACTTTTTCGTGCTGCTGAATTGATTGGGGATACTGACGCGGTGCTTCTCTCTGATTTAGCGGGCTCACGTGCCATGCTGGTGGTTACCAACGAAAGGATCTCAATGCTTGGGCGAGATACAAATGATCGCCATAGTTGTGTCTCTATAACCATAAACAAAAAGACAGCACCTGAGATCTTAAACTTGGCTCTTGGAACACCAAAAGAAAATATCATTGAGGCTGGAATTGCTGTTGTGGGCGAACGGCCGGCATCCCTTGCAGATATGGCGTCTAAACTACTTAGGTTAGCAAAGCTTATACCTGCAGCTTTACTTGCTCGTATTCCTACACGTGATCTTAGTGCGCAAGAGAAAATATGTGACAATCACAATATACTTTTAGTAGAATCTCGCGATATTGAAAGTTACGAAAATGATGTTGCCCATAACCTTCGTTTAGTCACTCGAGCGAGAATACCCCTAGAAGTTGATGCGAACGCAGAGATTGTAATGTTTCGTTCAGAAATGGGAGCAGACGAACATTTTGCAGTGCTGGTAGGAGACTACAAGGCATCCAAAGCACCTTTAGTTCGCATTCACTCACAATGCGTCACTGGAGATGTGCTAGGTAGTTTGAAATGTGACTGTGGACAACAGCTCGACGGAGCACTAACTCTCATGGCAGAAAATGGAGGGGGAGTTCTCGTTTACCTAGCGCAAGAGGGTCGAAACATTGGGTTGATTAATAAGATGCGTGCGTATGCCCTTCAGGATGAAGGTTTGGATACTGTTGACTCGAATCACGCTTTAGGGTTCGGCTCAGATGAAAGAGAATTCATGTCAGCTTGCAAAATGCTGATTACGCTAGGCGTTCGACAAATCTGTCTTATTACGAACAACCCAGACAAAATCGCGCAGATGAAACAAGGAGGAATTGGTGTGATCAAGCGCGTCCCATTGATTGTGAATGCAAACAAACACAATGAGAAATACATAGAAACAAAACTATCTCGCTGTGGGCATATGTTAAGTTGATATGAATGGTATTAACCAAATAAACCTCACACTTTAACGCTCTCCAAAAACTGCTGTGCCTATGCGAACTGAAGTGGAACCAAAAGTTATGGCTTCTCTGTAATCGCGACTCATACCCATCGATAAATTTGGTAGACCATGACGTAGTGCAATTTCCCTCAACAACGAGAAATGCATAGCAGTTTCCTCATGAAAAGGAGGTATGCACATTAACCCTGTAACATTTAATTTACATTCCTTTCTGCAAAACTCAATAAATTCATCTACTTCCCCTGGGAAAATACCAGATTTTTGTGGTTCTTCGCCAGTGTTCACCTGAACAAAACATGGTAGATTTTTGTTTTGTTTTGTCATTTCAATTGACAATCTTTCTGCCAGCTTGAACCTATCTACGACCTCTATAACATCAAAAAACTCAACAGCGTCATGCACTTTGTTTGTTTGAAGCTTTCCAATCAAGTGTAATTTCAAATCCTTGTATTCCCTTTTTTTAGAGGACCATCTCTCTTTAGCCTCCTGGACACGATTTTCACCAAAAACACGTTGCCCCGCTCGTAAACAGGCATCCACTCGAGTACTTGACTGGCGTTTGCTAACAGCCACTAATGCCGGTGGGCTTAAAGGCGTGGATGGTACTTGCATGCGGTTGGTCAAACTATTGCGTGAAAGGGACCAAGCTTTATCTATTTCCGCTAGGACTGTTTTTAAATTTTTTGAAATCTGTTGGTCTTCATTCATCAGGCACACTCTCAGGTTTCTTAACAAATATATAACTCTATACTGTTATTTAAAAAACTGCGACCAATACACTGATTGATACGGTTTGTGTTGCAAAAAGGACACAGTTTCTAGAAAAGTGTGTTTCAAATTCTGTTTAATTATTGTTTACAAGCAATAATTTTGTAGTGTTTCCCGGTTATCAATAAAGATAACAGTATTCTCTAAAGGGAGATCAAAAATGCGTAAGGTACTTCTTGCGACTACGGCACTCGTAACTTTGGGTGGCGTGTCAGCTGCAACAGCTGATGTAACTATTTCTGGCGCTTATGAAATGAAATACATGTCATGGTCAGACAATACTGCATCAACTACAGCAAACAATACTTCGCTGATTGACACCACAACAGTGACGATCGGCTTCTCAGAGACATTTGACAATGGTATGTCCGCTTCAATGTCTGTTTTCTCAAACGGAAATACCACCGGTGCTTTCGATACAATCGGAGCAACTCTTTCAGGTGACTTCGGTACACTCGGAATGGGACACTTAGAGCAGGGTGACGCTTATGAGACTGCTACAGATGTAACACCTGAAGAAGCAGCTTTCTCAATCAGTAAGACAGACACAACTGCATATAACGGAACAAACGATAAGGTTCGTCCCGCCGATGCACACGTCGCTAAGTCAACTATTTCTTACACAACACCCTCAATGGGTGGTCTGACTGTTTCAGCAGGTATGACAGACACAGCTGCGTATAATGACGCAACAAGCATGGGTGCACAGTACGTCATGTCAGCTGGCACAGGTTCAGTCACACTTAAGTATGCGGCATCAAGCACAGGCGCCACCACTTCTGGCGGTACTGATGAAATTGATGCAACATCTGCTGGTGTGGTTTTGGCCATGGGTGCGGCTACACTTACAGTTGCTGACAACACAGTTTCTTACGGCACAACAACTGATTACAGCGCTTCATCAGCTGGCATCACCTATGTCGTGTCAGACCAACTAACTCTGTCAGCATATACAGGTGAAACTGAAGACGGAAAAGACGCAGCGTATAAGTTTTCTGATACCGGCGTTGGTGCTGTCTATACAATAGTACCTGGCATGACAGTGGGTATTACTCACAACTCATGGGATTGGCATGAAAGTTCTAACACAGAGGATGGCGATCAGCTCGCTATTGCTCTTGGTATTGCTTTCTAATCATACCGCCATCGTCTATAAGGGAGGGGCCGCCAACAGACGGCCCCTCTTTTCGTTTGGAGATGATAGTGAAAAAATTTGTGCGCATATCCCTAATTGTATTTTTTTCCTCACTTTATGGTTGTACTGGCGCAGACAATCCTTCGCCACCAACAGAAGATGGTCCGGTTTCAATAATCACTGGGAAACCTGGGGGTGTTAACATAACCAAGCTTCTCACCGGCAGTACTCAAAATAACGGTAGCATGCCTGTTAACGCGTTGCTTTGGAGGGCCGCCCTGGAGATTACATCGTTTGCTCCGCTTAACGACGTAGACACTTTTGGCGGCACCATCATTACTGATTGGTATTCTCTCCCTGAAAAGCCCAGCGAAAGACTAAAACTAGCAGTTTTTGTACTAGGCCGCGAACTAAGGTCAGATGCTGTCAGCGTGCGTGTTTACATACAACGCTTAGAAAATGGGCGCTGGACCGAAGTAAACCTAGATGAAAAACTTGGCGAAAAAATTAAAGATTTGATTCTTACCCGAGCAAGGGAACTGCGTTCTCAAGTAGCTAACAAAAGCAACAAATGAACAAATCAGAATGTTGTAAAGCTGTGAGACAAGAAATTTAAATAGGTCATTTAGATGCCTCAGCAAAATCCAAAATTTTTGGAAAAGAAATGGCAGGAACGGTGGGCGAATGCTGGTTCGTTTACCGCCTCCCAAGACAAATCTAAGCCTAAATATTATGTATTAGAAATGTTTCCCTATCCCTCAGGTAGGATCCATATGGGCCATGTTCGTAATTATACCTTGGGTGATGTTCTTGCGCGTTTTTATCGAGCAAAGGGGTATAATGTGTTGCACCCAATGGGTTGGGATGCCTTCGGTCTGCCTGCAGAAAATGCTGCGATAGAAAGGGGTGAACATCCAGCTAGGTGGACAAAACAAAACATCACCTCAATGCGGAATCAATTGAAGAGTATGGGGCTCTCCTATGATTGGGATCGCGAGTTTGCTACTTGCGAGCCAAGTTATTACCAGCATGAGCAATTGATGTTTCTCAAATTCCTTGAAAAAGGCCTCGCATATCGCAAGGAAAGTTGGGTCAATTGGGACCCGGAGGAAAATACTGTCCTTGCCAATGAACAGGTTGTAGACGGGCGGGGATGGCGTTCTGGAGCTGTTGTTGAACGCCGTCGGCTGTCTCAGTGGTTTCTTAAAATCACCAAATATGCAGATGACCTTCTTGCTAGCATTGATAAATTAGACAAATGGCCGGACAGGGTCCGGTTGATGCAACATAATTGGATTGGCAAGTCAGAAGGCGCTCGCGTTAAATTCAAGTTAATTGAACCACTCGGCGCAACTGATGCGACCCCCAGAGGCCATATCGAAGTCTTCACCACCCGCCCTGACACATTATTTGGCGCATCTTTCATTGCTGTCGCCGCCAATCACCCATTAGCCACCGCCTTTGCTGATACGAACAAGGAAGCGGCCAATTTTATTGCTGAATGTGCAAAACTTGGCACCTCAGAAGCAGCTGTTGAGACAGCTGAAAAACGCGGTTTTGACACCGGTTTGTCAGTTGAGCATCCATTGCTTCATGGCAAAGAATTACCAGTTCATATTGCAAACTTTGTGCTGATGGAGTACGGCACCGGCGCCATCTTTGGCTGCCCCGCACATGACCAGAGAGATCTTGATTTTGCCAATGCTTACAACCTGCCAGTTACGCCAGTTGTGCTGCCAACAGATAAGGACGCTTCCAATTTTACAATCACAGATGAAGCATATACTGGTCCCGGAAAGCTAATCAACTCCGGCGATTGGAATGGGCTAGATATAGAGGCTGGCAAACAGGCAGCGATCGAGGCACTCGAAGCAATTGGCGCAGGCAACAGAGAGACTACTTTTAGGCTTCGTGATTGGGGGGTTTCGCGCCAGCGTTATTGGGGTTGTCCGATCCCAATCATTTATTGCGATGATTGCGGCACAGTGCCTGTGCCCGCCGCGGACCTACCAGTTACTTTGCCTGAAGATGTCGATTTCTCCACGCCAGGTAACCCATTGGCGAGCCACCCCACTTGGAAACACACGACTTGTCCCTGCTGCGGCAAGGCAGCAATCCGTGAACAGGACACTTTTGATACATTTTTTGAGAGCTCATGGTATTTCTTGCGCTTTGCCGATCCAAAAAGCATTCATGGATTCAGCCGCAAAGAAGCCGAATACTGGATGCCTATTGATCAATATATCGGCGGGGTCGAACATGCTGTTTTGCACCTCCTCTATTCTCGCTTTTTTACCCGCGCATTAAGCGAAGTTGATTATCTTGATCTTGCAGAGCCTTTTGCAGGGCTAATGACCCAAGGAATGGTCTGCCACCAGACATTTCAAGATAAGAATGGTAGATGGTTGTTTCCATCAGAAGTCAGACAAGAAGGTAAAAGCTGGCGAAATATTGAAACTGGCGACAATGTGACCGCTGGCCGCATCGAGAAGATGAGCAAATCAAAGCGCAATGTTGTTGACCCTGAAATTATTATTGAGTCCTATGGCGCTGATACTGCTCGCTTGTTCATGCTGTCAGATTCCCCTCCGGAGCGTGATATGGAATGGACAGAATCTGGCGTCGAGGGTGCCTCGCGATTTCTCAAACGTGTCCATCGCATGGCCAATGATAGTTCTCTACCCGCCATAGGCACTCCGCAACCAACCCATGGTGACGGGATAGAGCTGATAAGGTCTGCGCACAAAGCAATCTACAATCTTTCAAAGGATATTGAGGGTTTCCGCTTCAACCGAGCAGTTGCACAATTGCATACATTGGCTAACGCTATAACAGATACCAAGAGTACATCACCCACGGTATCTGCAGCGCGGCGCTTTGCAATTGAAACATTGGTGCAGCTAATTTCACCCCTAGCACCCCATATTGCTGAAGAAATGTGGGAAGTGTTGGGGCATAGAACTATGCTGTGCGATAGCAAATGGCCAAAAGCCGATGAAAGCTTGATTGCCGACAACATTGTTGAAGTTGGCATTCAGGTCAATGGTAAACTGCGCGATACAATCTCTTTAACTCGTGATTGCCCCAAACAGGAAGCCGAGGATGCAGCTCTGGCGTCACCAACCATATTGAGATATCTTGAGAATCAGACTCCGAAGCGTGTAATCGTTGTTCCTAATAGGATTATAAATGTCGTGGTTTAAATCGCTATCCATGCTGCTGCTAATAACCGTGGCTGCCTGCAGTGACTTTAGGATTCGTGCTCTTTCAGTCGGTGATTTTGACCAGATCGCTAGTATTCAAGTGGCAACTACATCCGGGCGCATCGGGCAAATTTATACACGCCATCTCAAAAACCAACTTATGGTCGATCCCAAAGTGACACCCACTCATAAACTTGAATCCAAGCTCTCGGTCAGTTCAACCAGCACCCTTTCAGTTGTAGGCGCTTCCTCAAATTTGAAGAAGATGAGAATGTCAGTGTCTTTCCAACTGACTAACCTCTCAACGGGCACAATGGAACTTACCGACAGCATCTCGACCAATGCGACACTCGGAGCTGTTTCATCCTACTATGGGCAAGATGAATCAGAAACACAAGGTCAAGAACGGCTGGCTAAACTTTTAGCGGACCGTGTTGCCAACCGGATGCAGCTGTTTTTCATAACCCGTGACCATTGATGAAAGTGCCACAAAGACAAATACCAAACTTTCTTAAGCAACCACCAGGGGAGATCCGTGCTGCGCTGCTTCATGGAACAGACGCGGGGTTGATCGCAGAGCGCGGTAGGATTTTGGCACTGCATTATGCGTCCGATCCCGATGATGTATTTTCCGTCACCCATCTCAATGGTGATCAGATAGCCCGTGAGCCTAGCCTTATTGCCGATTCTGCCGCCTCTGTCGCGATGTTCAATGATGTCCGCCTCGTCGTAGTGAAGGGTGGCGGCCGTGATTTACTTGAAGCCTGCAAAATAGCATTGGAAAGTAACTTAAATACGTCATTCGTTGTAGTTGAGGCGAGCGATACAAACGCGAAACACTCTCTAGTCAAACTCTTTGAGGGAGCA
Organism: uncultured SAR116 cluster alpha proteobacterium; assembly: GCA_902623185.1. GTDB lineage: Bacteria > Pseudomonadota > Alphaproteobacteria > Puniceispirillales > Puniceispirillaceae > MED-G116. The sequence continues at coordinate 24,702 of CACNSW010000004.1, read as the reverse complement.
AAAAATGCCGTAGCTATTGGCTGCTTTGAAGATAGTGACGCCGAAATTGCCGCTCTGGTCCAGGAAATTATGTCACGTGAGCAGATCACTATCTCCAATGATACCTTTCAATTGATCACGTCAAGACTGGGTAATAACCGCATGGTATCCAGAATGGAAATAGAGAAACTTGCGTTGTTTGCTGGAAAAGGTGCATCGCTGACAACTAGTGACGTTGAGCGATGTCTCGGCGACAGTGCGACTCTGACCATCAACGATATCGCTAGTGCGGCAGCCGATGGTAACAGCAATAAATTGAAGCAGGCTCTTAACAAGGCATGGCACGAAGATATGAGTACAGTCATGGTTCTTCGTGGCTGTCAACGTTATTTCCAACAAATTGAGATGGCAGCAATCGCCATAAATGATGGGGCATCTGCATCGGCGGCGATACGTGCTGTACGCCCTCCTATCCACTTTAAAATGCAAGCAAAAATGACAACACAATTGCAAGTCTGGCGCGACCCTCACGGTAGGGAAGCACTAAACCGACTTCAGGAAGCCGAGTTGGTAATCAAATCGGGTGGTCTTGATGAACGGGTCATTTGTTCACAGTATCTTCTCGGATTGTCACTAAGGGCAAATAGCCTTCGATGATCAAAACGGCCCTTGAGTCACGCCCAGTTTAAGGAGAATATTCTCCATCTGTTCACTAGAGCAATTCTGCAAATGCAAAGAGCCTTTGTCCCTTTTTTCATCCCAATGGATCGTCACCGTGACACCAGTGGCAATTCCAGCCTTTTCTTCAAGATGTCTAATATTGGCAGATTTTTCTGGCAGGCCTGCCTGTGTCCGTGACTCGCCACCCTTTTTCACCAATGCTTCTACTTGACGGGCGGAGAGGCCTTTTTTCACAATCTGCCGGGCCAATACTAAGCAATCCTTGTGATTGATGATAGGACGAACCTGGCCCATAGAAAGGAGACCTTCCATGACCATATCCTGGACTTTTTCAGGCAATGTAAGAAGACGCAGAAGATTAGCAATATGGCTTCTTGATTTTCCAATGGTTTCAGATAGTTGCTCTTGTGTGTAGTGATGATAATCCAGCAATTTCTGATAGGCCTGAGCTTCTTCAATCACTGATAAATCAGCCCGCTGAACATTCTCAATCAGAGCGATTTCATAGGCTTGAGCATCAGTAAAATCCCGCACGATAGCCGGCACCATGTGAAGTTGCGCCAGCTGCCCAGCGCGCCATCGCCGTTCCCCTGCAATCAATTCAAATCGTGTGGGCCGGTCAGGGCTGGGGCGAACCAGAATTGGTTGGACAATCCCCTTCTGGCGTATCGAGTCAGCCAGTTCGGCCAACGCCGCCTGCGCGAAGACACGCCGCGGTTGCCAGGGACCAATGTTGATCCATTCGATTGGTATTTCAATCAAACCCGACAGTCCCTCGAGAGCCGGAGTATTACTTTTCGGCATCGCAATACCAGCTGCAGCAGCCACTCCCACATCACCAAGAAGGGATGACAGACCCCGTCCCAATCCTCGATTGGGGACGGGGTTACCGCTTCGTTTTGTTTCTGGCGACCAGTTTTTTTTCTTTTCGCTCATGCGGCTTGCCTTTCCTGAGTCAACACCTCGGCAGCCAATGCTGCATAAGCCTGTGATCCCGGGCATTTCAAATCATACATTAAAACAGGCTGGCCAAAAGACGGGGCTTCTGATACCCGCACGTTGCGTGGGATTACCGTATCATAAACCAGATGCCCCAGATGACCACGCACATCATTGGCTACCATCGACGACAATCTGTTACGCGTGTCATACATCGTCAGAACAATACCTTGCATCAAAAGATTTGGGTTGAGTCCAGCGCGAACAGCCTCAATCGTGTGCATTAGCTGCGTTAAACCTTCCAGTGCATAGAATTCGCATTGCAGCGGCACCAAAACCGAAGTTGCTGCTGTCAATGAATTGACTGTCAGCATTCCCAGAGATGGCGGACAGTCAATGATAACATATTGATAATCAGCGCAAATATTAGATATTCCCTCAGCCAGCTGGTATTCACGGCGAACCATATCCGTCAATTCTACCTCAGCTGCTGATAAATCGACCACGGCAGGGATAATGTCTAATCGTGGCACCAAAGTCGATTGCACTGCCTTGCGCGCAGTGCAACCCAATGTGACCAGCCGGTAGCTGTTGAATTTACGGTCAACAACGCCAAGCCCTGTGCTAGCATTACCCTGTGGATCAAAATCAATCAACAAAACCCTGCGCCCACAAGCAGCAAGTGCTGTCGCTAAATTAACCGATGTCGTTGTCTTGCCAACGCCGCCTTTTTGATTGGCAATTGCGACAATTCGCGGTGAGGCAGCCATGTTACAGCTCCAGATCGAAGTGACGAGTCGTGTTGAGTTCAAGGATCGCCCCATCCTGACTCGTTACACTTGGGTGAATGCGATAACCTATATTGGGGTAGCTTTGCAAAGCGGTCAATTCCTCTTGTAGCGAGGCGCCCTTCAAAAACAAGCAGCTCTCAACGGATGACATTTGTCTTTTTAGTAGCAGCAGCATTCGCTCGACGGATGCTAGCGCTCTTGCTGTCACAATGTTGGCGCCAATTGCTGGGACGGCCTCGATCCGCTCGTTCCTAACGGTTGCTGTCAAACCCAATTCGCGGATTACTGTCTGCAAAAAGACTGACTTTCGTTGGTCTGACTCAACCAACGTTACCTTATTGTCAGTGATAATTGAAAGCACAAGCCCAGGAAAACCCGCACCGCTGCCAACGTCCAGGATGTGGGCACCATTCTCGGGGAGGTAAACCACCAGTTGTGCTGAATCAAGGATATGTCGGCGCCAGACTTTAGCCAGCGTTGCTGATGAAACAAGGTTGATACGCTGCTGCCATTTTTCCAGAAGTGCTAGATAGACAGACAGCTGGTCGACTGTTTCACGTGAAACATTAAGTCGATCAACCACACTTTGATCAATTGGGATTTGCAAAGATCCACTCAAAATCACTGTACTTTGCCAGCTAGGTGCGCTGTATGGTCACCCTTGTTGGGTGCTGTGGCACAAAGCCGCTTTAAATGTCTTAATACCGCCAGAACTGCTGCTGGCGTCATCCCGGGAAGGCGATTTGCCTGGGCGATTGTATCAGGACGGTAGCGTGTCAGCAGATCACGGGCTTCAGATGACAAACCGCCAACGGCAGAAAAATCCAAATTTTGCGGTATCCTCATCGCCTCGTCACGTTTCAGTGCGTTAATATCCGCACGTTGACGCTGCACATAACTGGCATAGCGACAATCCGCCTCTAGCTGCTGATGCAAATGACCAGGGATCTGCTCCAGCTCTGGCCATACAACACGCAGCTGTGAGAGTGTAACGCCCTCAAGCGAAAGAAGATCTGCAGCCGTTCGTGTCGCTCCATCACGTGGCGTTGGCAGGTTAGATGAACTAAGCATCCTCGGAGTTGCTGACAATGAAGCAAGCTGATCACGCGCCCTGGCAAGAAGCATAGATTTCTCCCTCCATGCCGCCAAACGCCGTTTACCAACACATCCAAGTGCAATACCACGCTCTGTCAATCTCTGATCAGCGTTGTCCGCCCGCAGTAACAGCCTGTATTCCGCACGTGATGTGAACATCCGGTATGGTTCGGGCGCACCCTTCGTTGTCAGATCATCAATCATTACGCCAATATAAGCATCTGAGCGATCAAGGCCGAAATCACCGGCCCCACCGCCAGCCAGTAAACTGGCATTGACGCCAGCAACTAGTCCCTGTGCTGCAGCTTCCTCATAGCCTGTAGTGCCATTGATCTGACCGGCTAGAAACAGGCCGGGTAGCTGGCGTAGACTTAGTGAGCGAGTGAGCGCCCTCGGATCAATGAAATCATATTCAATGGCATAACCATACTGTGTGATCTTTGCCGTTTCCATCCCCGGGATCGATGCCACCAGCGTGTCCTGAACATCTCGCGGCAGACTTGTTGAAATACCGTTTGGATAAACCGTGGGATCGTCCAGCCCCTCAGGCTCTAGAAACAGCTGATGCGAGGCTTTATCAGGAAAACGGTGGACTTTATCCTCGATTGACGGGCAATAGCGTGGCCCCTGACCGGTGGTCTGTCCGCTATAGACCGCCGATAGGTGGATCGAATCAGCGATGATCCGATGCGTCTCGGTTGTTGTTCTGGTAATCCCACATTCGAGCTGCGGTACGGTAATATGACTTGTCAAGGTTGAAAAGGGAACCGGCGGATTATCTGCTGGCTGCATTTCAAGCGAGTTCCAATCAATAGTTCGTCCATCAAGACGCGGCGGGGTTCCGGTTTTCAGCCGGCCGACGGGCAAATCAAGCGATCGTAGCCGACTAGCCAAAGCCTGAGCAGGCGATTCACCGATCCGCCCGGCCGGGGTTGTTTCAGCTCCTAGATGGATTAGCCCACTAAGAAAAGTCCCTGTTGTCAGAACAACGGCACCTGCGCGAATGATTTCACCAGACTCGGTAATGATACCACGGCAGAAACTAGAATCGATATGAAGATCACCAACCGCCGCCTCAATGAGCGAGACCCCAGTCTGTTCGCGAAGAAGCGCCTGTATTGCGGAGCGGTAAAGCTGTCTGTCCGCCTGGGCCCGGGGGCCATGCACCGCCGGGCCTCTAGACTTGTTCAGCATGCGGAATTGAATGCCAGAGCGGTCAATTGCCTGTCCCATCAACCCATCAAGCGCATCAATCTCTCGGACAAGATGGCCCTTGCCAAGCCCTCCAATCGCAGGATTGCAGGACATTTCACCGATTTTTGAAAGCTGCATCGTTACCAGCGCCACATTCGCACCCATCCGCGCGGCAGCAGCAGCAGCCTCACTGCCAGCATGGCCTCCTCCAACAACAATTACATCGTATGTCATCATTATGTCCGATCAGCTGTTCTATTCAGTGTTATGCCCAGCTTTGGATCATTTTCCAATGCAAAAGGATGAAAAAATGGCATCGAGGAGATCCTCAGCATCAATTTCACCCGTTATACGGCCAAGGGCGGTGGCAGCTGAACGAAATTCCTCAGCCACCAATTCAGGAGACTGTTCAAGGTTACCCTTTAACCCCGCCTCAAGCCCTAGTAACGTTGCCTCTAACGCCTGCCTGTGCCGTGCTCTGGTAATAATGGCACTTTTCTGGGTGCTGTTGACCTGCACAATTTTTGCAGCAAGCTGATCAAGGAACTCCTCAAAACCACGGTCATCAGAAAGCGACATCAAAATCGCATTGTCGGGCGGTGTTCCAGTGACTCCGAGATCGGTTTTATTAACCACCAGAAAATGCTCTTTTCCCGCACTCTCGGCGATCGTCGCATATTCCTTTTGCCAGTCATCACGCGACCCATCAACAACGATGATAGTATGGTCAGCCTCACTGGCAGCGGACAGTGCGCGGGAAATACCCTCTGACTCAACCGCTCCTGCATTCTGTCGAATTCCTGCCGTATCGATAAGCGTTACCGGTACCCCGACAATATCAAGACCGACCGACACCAAATCACGTGTGGTCCCTGCTTCACTTGAAACAATGGCTACAGGCCGGTTAGCAATCCTATTCAACAAGGTTGATTTGCCAGCATTAACGGGACCTAGAAGTGTTACATGAACGCCGTCACGTACGCGTTCACCAATTCTTTTATCATCCAGGCAACCTGAAATTTCGGCGACCAATGCGTTTACCCTCTCACCAATCGACGCCACCACGGACGCAGGTATTTCCTCGTCGGGAAAGTCAATAATAGCTTCCAACTCAGCGGCGCTGTTGATGACAGCCTTCCGCCACCGTGTCACCGGATCACGCAGCGCGCCGCGCATCTGTGCCCAAGCTTGCGTCAATTGCCGACTTGTATCAGCCTCAATAATATCAGCTAGGCTTTCAACACCCAGCAGGTCTGTCTTGCCATTATGAAACATCCGGTGGGTGAACTCACCGGCCACAGCAGGGCGCAATCCAGCCAAACCTGAAAGAGAGCTAAGCAGTGTCTGGGTGACAGCGACACCACCATGACAGTGAATTTCAATAACATCTTCACCCGTACTTGAGTGCGGTGCCGCCATGAACAGCAACAGAGCCTGATCGATTACCGCGCCTGTCCCATCAATTAATGTTTGTATTGAAAATCTACCAGGTTCTGGACATTTCGCAAAAAATGCCCGAGGTACGTCGGCGGCTCGGTTACCACTGATGCGGATCACGGCAATAGCTGATTTTCCAGGTGGCGTTGCCAGGGCAAAAATGGTTTCAGTCTCGCAATCCATAAGGGCTGCTCCATATTCTCTTTCACTAGATTGCGATGCTGCTTAGACTTATAACCAATATCACCTTTCAGCAAGTTTGTTTATTTGGATGCTGTCACGTGATTGGTGGAGACCACTGACACAAAAACAGGAGGTTGTGATGACTACCCATTTTCAGATGACTTTTCACTCACCTCTTGGCTGGTTTCGCGCCGTTAGTGATAACACAGCTCTCATTCGCCTTGACTGGGACCAAAGCCTCTGGAATACGCCAGATAGACCTGATGATGTTTCACGTGAAACCATCACTCAACTGAAGGAATATTTTGCTGGCCAGCGGCGGAGTTTTGATTTGCCGATCAATCCCGAAAGAAAATCAGAAACCGCTCGGCACTGGTTAGATATCATGATGCAGATCCCCTATGGTAGTACCATTACTTACAAGGAGTTTGCAGCGGCTGCGGGTAAGCCACAAGCGCAGAGAGCAGCGGGAACAGCCTGCGCATCAAATCCAATCCCAATCATCTTTCCCTGTCATAGGATAATAAGATCAGATGGAACTTTGGGCCATTACGGCGGGGGAAGTTCGCTTCCACCCAATAATACCTCTAATTTAGCCCGAAAATTGGCTTTAATCTCACTTGAAAGCCAATATATCTAGCTGTTCATCTGGTCGAAAAAGTCATCGTTGCTTTTGGAATTCTTTAGTTTGTCAATTAGGAACTCCATTGCATCGACAGGACCCATTTGCATCAGAATGCGGCGCAGGACCCACATTTTAGCGAGTGTCCCTTTGTCGACAAGGAGTTCTTCTTTACGTGTTCCAGAACGGGTAATGTCAATCGCTGGAAAGGTCCGTTTATCTGATAGCTTCCGATCAAGAATGACCTCACTATTGCCAGTCCCCTTGAATTCCTCAAAGATCACCTCATCCATCCGCGACCCAGTTTCGATTAGAGCAGTGGCAATTATTGTCAAAGAACCGCCTTCTTCAACATTTCTTGCCGCTCCAAAAAAACGCTTAGGCCGTTGCAGCGCGTTGGCATCAACACCACCGGTTAGGACTTTCCCCGACGAAGGAACAACTGTATTATAAGCGCGTGCTAAACGAGTGATCGAGTCTAAAAGAATCACAACATCACGCTTATGTTCGACCAATCTCTTAGCTTTTTCTATAACCATTTCAGTGACTTGCACATGTCTTGACGCGGGTTCGTCGAAGGTTGAAGAAATCACTTCACCTCGAACTGAACGCTGCATGTCTGTCACTTCTTCAGGTCGTTCATCAATCAGCAAAACAATAAGGTAAACTTCAGGGTGATTTTCTGAAATTGCATGTGCGATGCTCTGAAGCATCATAGTTTTTCCAGTACGCGGCGGTGCCACGATTAGACCTCTTTGTCCCTTGCCCATTGGGGACACTAAATCAATAACTCGTGGGGTATTATCTTTTTTATCTGCATTAAATGCGAGCTCGAGCGTCAGCTTTTCCTCAGGATAAAGGGGTGTAAGATTGTCAAAATTAATCCGATGGCGGACAGCATTTGGATCCTCAAAATTTATAGTTTCTACTTTCAGCAAAGCAAAATAACGCTCACCATCCTTAGGCGCGCGGATTTCTCCTTCAACCGTATCTCCTGTCCGTAGACTGAAGCGACGCACTTGACTAGGAGATACGTAGATATCATCTGGTCCTGGCAGGTAATTTGATTCCGGCGCACGCAAGAACCCAAATCCATCAGATAATACTTCAAGCACTCCGCTACCGTAAATCGCCACTTCATTGGCTGCAAGTTGCTTCAAGATAGCAAACATCATATCCTGCTTTCGCAGCGTACTTGCATTTTCGACTTCTAACTCCTCAGCATAAGCCAAAAGGTCAGCCGGCGACTTTTGTTTAAGGTCCTGGAGATGCATTACATCAGCTCAACAGATAATGGATGTGGTGAGAAGAAAGTAGGACAGAGCCGAATGACTATCCTTTATGCCTGCTTTCATTGATCAGACTTTACAATAGTAATCTTTGCAGCGCATATGTCAATAAATCAAAGTTAAATTGGTTTTGCCACTGCCATAATCACAATGACTACCATAAGACCAGTGGGGACCTCATTCCAAATACGATAACTTTTCGGTGGAACTAGGTTTTTGTCACATTCGAATAACCTTCGCATTTTAGAAAATTTACCATGACAGGCCGCCATTAAGAGCACACAAAAAATTTTCACATGCATCCAAGGTTCAGACAGTAGACCTGGATTTAGAATCAACATCCAGAAACCCAGGATGAATGTTACTATCATTGCAGGATTCATAATCGCTTTGAGCAATCGTCGTTCCATTACTTTGAAAGTTTCTGATCTTACTGATCCAATATCGGTTTCAGAATGATAAACAAATAGTCGTGGTAAATAGAGCAACCCTGCCATCCAGCTCATCACCGCAATAATATGAAATGCTTTGATATATTCATATGACATTGTCTGATTTTCTTACCCTTTGAACCATCTGTTCTACATTAGAGATTGGTGTTGGTGGTGTAACGCCGTGGCCTAGGTTAAAGATATGCGGTCGATCCCGGAAGCTATCAAGGATATAATCAATTGAATTCAACATTTCCGATCCTCCAGCGAGCAAACTTAAAGGGTCGAGATTTCCTTGAACCGGAAATTTTTTTGGCAAAACTTTATCAACCCACCGTGGATCTGTCATGTGGTCAATTGCAAGCGCATCAATTTCCGCTTCTTCTACGTAGGCTATTATTCCTTCACCAATACCTTTAGGAAAACCGATGATAGGTTGTTTGTAGCCCTGTTGACGTAACGTTTTTACAATATGACGAGTAGGTGCGATAGTGATTTTTTCACGCTTTTCTGCGGGCACTGCATTTGCCCAACTGTCGAATAACATAAGAATATCAGCACCAGCTTGCGCTTGTAATGCCAAAAAACTAATCGTAGCTTGAGAAATATAATCGAGCAAAATTTCAAATTCTTTAGGATGTGACCAAAGCCATTGCCGAGATTTAACAAAATCGCGTGATGATCCCCCCTCTATCATGTAAGTGATGACTGTCCAAGGTGCGCCAGCAAAACCTATCAAAGCCCTGTCGTCTGTTAGCCTGGATCTTACAAATTTAAGTGTTGTACTGATAGGTGCGAGTCGATCCTCAATTTGATCGAGTAGTTTTTTATCAAGCTTGGTTTCAGGCGATAGTGGCTTTAGCTTAGGTCCAGTACCGGGAATGAAAATTACCTCCCTAGCAAGTGCCCACGGCACCATTAGAATATCTGAAAAAACAATAGCTGCGTCAAATCCAAATCGATTTATTGGTTGCAAAGTAACTTCGCTAGCTTTTTCAGAATTTAAACAAAATGAAATAAAACTATCCTGGCTTTCTCGTACTGCACGATACTCTGGAAGGTAACGACCCGCTTGTCGCATCATCCATATAGGGGTGTTCGAAGTTTTAGTGCCAGTTAGTGTTTTGACAATTAAAGATGATGCCATGTTTTCCCGTAAGCTATCTATATATATATTTATATATAAGTTTAGTTGTTTAATTAGTGCTTGTGAATAACAACACTTTCCAAAAAATTAACTATTTATCCACAAATTTACTTTCCAGTTTTAGTTAAGATTCCTTTATTTTCCAATGAGATGAAAATCCTTCCTTATTAACGTAACATCCGCACAGCGATTTCATCCACAAATTTAAAATTTCTGTTTTGATGTGTATAAATTAGGTTTCTTAAAAAGCAGAAGAATTTTATCCCCATTACAAAATTATTTATCCCATGGTATTGGATAGTTTATTCAAATTAGCTTGTTAGTTTAGTGAAGTGTCTCTTCCATTCAAACTAACTCGGGCTCCGGCATGTAAAATTAGTGTTTCTATAAATTCAGGTGACAACACTTAAGTAAGAGGATAACTTCTGCATGACGGTGGCACTGGAAATTCATATTCACCTAGTTTCTGATTCAACAGGTGAGACCGTGCATCAAATTTCGCGCGCGTGCCTCGCGCAATTTCCAGATGTTAAAACAACTGAACACGTTTGGACACTTGTCCGTAGTCAGCAACATCTAGAAGCGATATTCGTCAGTCTTGAACGTTACCCGGGGATCTTATTGATGAGTGTTCTCGACGCCAAATTGCGCAGCAAAATAGAAGATAAATGTAAAACTCTACGAGTTCCACATGTGTCAGTACTTGACCCAGTAGTTTCTTTATTTGGCAATTTTTTAGGACAAAGTTCGCAGAACAAACCCGGGGGACAGCGGCAATTAGACAGCGACTATTACCAACGGATTTCGGCTATAGATTTTGCTGTCAATCATGATGATGGAATGAATATGGGGGCATTAAAAGATGCCGACATTCTTCTTGTTGGTGTATCGCGAACATCAAAAACACCAACTTCTATGTACCTTGCTCATAGGGGCTATAAAGTTGCTAATTATGCGTTAGTCCCCGGTGTTCCTTTTCCAATCCATCATCTCGATCGTTTGAATATTCTGGTTGTGGGGCTGACAAACGATCCAAAACGTCTGAGTCTTATTCGGCGTACACGTCAGATTGCCATGTCAGATAATGCTAATGAAGGTTATTCTGATCTTGAGATGATCACTGAGGAGGTGCGCCAAGCACGCCGACTATTCACACAAAATCAGTGGCCAGTAATAGATGTTACCCGGCGCTCTGTTGAGGAAACGGCAGCTGCGATCATTCAGCTTCATACTAATTGGAATGAGGGTCAGCAATAATTTTATGATTTATGGATTTTCTTTTTCTAAGGGGGCGCTGGTTCTCGCGTCGCAAAGTAAAACACGCTGGAAAATGCTTACTGATGTCGGTGTGAATTTTATCGCTCGACCGGCTAACGTTGACGAGATTGGTTTGCGTGGCTCCGCCGCTGCATCGATGATGCCAGCAGCTGACACAGCGATTATGCTTGCCGACATGAAAGCGCGTAAAGTAGCACACGATAACGGTGAACACCCTTCAGGATTTGTCCTCGGTGCCGATCAAATCCTTGTTTGTGATGGACAAATTTTAGGTAAGCCGAAAGATCTGGTAATGGCTGGTTCTCAGTTACGAATGCTCTCTGGAAAAACACATCAGCTAATGACCGCTGCAGTGGTCTATCGAAATGGGGAGAGGATCTGGCATCATCTAGAAACTCCAACGCTGACTATGCAGCCCTTATCTGACGAATTCATCGATAATTATCTCTTGGCTGTTGGTGATGCTGCCTTTAGATGTCCCGGCTCCTATCAGATTGAGGGCTTAGGTCTGCATCTGTTTAGCCGTATTGAGGGATGTTTCTTTGCGGTGTTGGGCTTGCCACTTGTTCAGATCCTTCCTTTTCTGCGAAGCCATGGTCTGGCGCTACGAGAGAAGCCGTGATTATTATTGGTTTAACTGGAGGCATTGCCACAGGCAAATCTACTACAGCAGATCTTTTCCTTGAACGTGGCATAGTGGTTTTTGACGCAGATCGCTGTGTTCATCAGCTTCTTGGTGTTGCCGGGCTAGCGGTTGCTAAAGTCGTTGAGGTTTTTGGTGATGATATTGTGGGCGCTGATGGTGCTGTTGATAGAAAAGTTTTAGGCAATCGCGTTTTCCAGAATGCGGCCGACCGGAGGAAAGTGGAAAAGATACTTCATCCACTCGTTGCCAAAAAGCGGGATGAATTTCTGTCACTGCACCGCGAAGCTGGGGCGCAAATATTGGTACTGGATGTACCACTTCTGTTTGAAGTTGGCACGCATGAGCTGTGTGATTTAATTGTCGTTACAACTGTTGCACCTGATATACAGCGTGAGCGAGCTCTGGCCAGAGAAGGCATGACAGGTGATAAGTTGAATGGTATTTTGAAAAGTCAAATGCCACTTACCAAAAAGTTGGAGCGAGCTGATCTTATACTCGACACCGGAACTGATCTAAACACAACACGCCAGAAGCTTTTTTCTTGGCTCGATCAGATACTGAGTCAAAAATTTATATGCAGTAAAGTAACTGACTGAAATGGAAAAATGATGCGTGAGATTGTTATAGATACCGAAACAACAGGCATGAAAGTATGTGATGGTCACCGAATCATTGAAATCGGCGCTTTGGAATTGGTCAACCATATACCCACTGGGAAGAAATTGCACCTTTATATAAATCCAGAACGTGACATCGAAGATGGCGCTTTTGCTGTACATGGGGTCAGTCTAGAATTTCTTTCTGACAAGCCAGTGTTTGCTGATGTTGCCGCTGAATTTATGCAATTTGTTGGAGAGGATCAAATGGTGATCCATAATGCTAATTTCGACATGGCTTTTATCAATACCGAGTTGGCACGGCTTTCGTTGCCGGAATATCCAATGTCACGTGCCGTTGATACCTTGGCCATGGCGCGCAAGAAATTTCCCGGTGCACAGGTTAATCTTAACGCGCTGTGCCGGAGGTTTGAGATCGACAATAGCCATCGTGATTTACATGGCGCACTTGTCGATGCCGATTTGCTGACTGAGGTTTATATCGAACTGCTAGGTGGTCGGCAGCCAGACCTATCCCTTGATGATGTGCAAACCCAATCGCAATTCCAACAGTCTAACAATAAAAAATCCGTTAAAAAATCTGGATACAGCATCCAAAACGCCAACGCATGGCCTTTGAGAACACACAGCCCGTCTTGTACTGAACTTGAGGCACATGAGGTGTTTCTAAGGCAAATCGAGAAACCAATTTGGAACCGCTAAATCTTTAACTCTCTATTGCTTTAGCTATGACGCTGTTTCTTTTTGTTTTGAGAGATTATGCTGGTATACGGCAACAAAATCGACGGGTTGAATGTTCAGTGGCATGAACCCGCCATCACGCGTGACATCGGAAACAATGGCTCTCGCAAAAGGAAAGAGTAATCGTGGGGCTTCAATCATCACCATTGGATTGACATCTTCTACCGCAACTTCAGGGCAAGAGACAATACCGGCATAAGTTAGATCGACAAGAAACAGTGATTTGTCATCAGTTTTGGCTTTTGCACCAAGGTTAAGCAAGACTTCGAATTGCGCGTCACCCACTGGACGAGCGCCGACATTTACGGTGATCTCTACATCAGGTTGTTTTGGCGAGTCTAACAGAATTTCAGGCGCGTTTGGGTTTTCAAATGAAAGGTCTTTGATATATTGTGAATGGACAACAATTTGTCGGCTGGAAGCTCGTTCACCATTTTCTCTCGCTTTTGACGGCTTCGTTTTATCATTGTCTAAACTCATTTGACGGTCTCCGTAAGCGAATAGCTCCTAAACGACAGCGTCATAGCATGGAACAAGGTTTGGCGGCAAGAACCCAGCTTCCCCGCTAGACTACGTCTTTGCGGGTCATTGCTTCTTCCCAATTGGGTCACTGCAGTCAATGCATTTCTCCTCTGCTTCTCCTTCGATGATTGTATTGTCAGTTTGTTGTTGGCTAGTCCATTGTGGGTCTGTGGCATGACTATCAAAAATGGTGCCACTTTTGCTGGCAAAGCTGCAAAATCTTGCGTTTTGCAGAAGTCGGCTAATGATAAAAAGGCCAATAACTGTGCGCAGACCAGGGACAAATAGCAGCAGGCCAACCGCGTCCGTGACGTAGCCGGGTATCAGCAATAAAATGCCGCCGATGAGTAGTGATAAACTTTCCGCTACAGCTGCAAGAGGTGTTTCACCACGAATAACTTGTTGTCTGAGATTTGTCATTACTGTCGCTGCAAGCCTTCGAAGCAGCCACAGACCTACAACCGCAGTTAAAAACACACCAATAAAGGTTAGAAAGCCGCCAACTTCACCGCCGATAAGAATAAACGCGGTGATCTCTGCCCATCCCAAAAGTATAATTGTGGTTAAAACAAGCAGGCCCATTGGGTTTCCTTTGCAGTGATTGGCTCGGTTACAAAAATTTCTGTTAAGGTAAGATATTAAATTAAATAGGCTGGATGCCAGTCTTGTGCTAGATATTGGGCTAATCAATAACCATATGCAATTCAACAATTATCTTGGTGCAGGGGAATAAAGTGCCGTTTATTGACATTCTCATATTCGCGGTAATAGCGGTGTTGCTGGTCCTTAGGCTTCGTTCGGTTCTCGGACAGAAGACTGGCTTTGAAGACCCAGTTCGTGGAAAAGAATCAGCAGAAAGATTCGAGCAAAAACCAGTTCCGATCCGCCCTGATGTTAAAGTGGGGGCTAATGAAGGACACGGTATTGACGTGTTGCGCCGTGCAGATCGATCATTTGATGAGGTACAGTTTCTCGCCGGTGCAAAGGCCGCGTTTGGGATGATTCTATCTGCATATGCAGAAGGGGATCTTGCCCAACTTAAGCGGTTGCTAACTTACGATTTGCTACAGAGTTTTACTCAGTCAATCCAACAACGCGTGAGTGACAGGGAAACGCTGGCGATTAAGATTGAAGAGATTTCGCATGTCAGTATTTTGAACGCACAAATCTCGGATAATATCGCTTCGATCACGGTTGATTTTCACTCGGTCCAAATACGCACGATCACAGATGATGATGGCAACGTGATTGAGGATGATGGCACTGGAAAGGTTGAGCTTGTTGACATCTGGACTTTTGAGCGAGACTTAACGCTTTCCGATCCCAACTGGAAGTTGGCCGAAACCGAGAGTTCAGAAGACGAGGCGTAGCATTCGGGATGTGGGATAAAAATGCGCAAAAAGGATCTTGGTAATTTTGAAGATGATCATAGGCTTTGGGAGTCTGTTACTAGCCAGGTTAAGCCACTGAAATCTATTCGTTATTCTGCAGCGACAGAAAAAACCCTGATGGACCGCAAATCCATTTCGTTTCGCAATATTGCAGGCAGGAATGCTGCGGTAACGATAGCTAAAAATCCAGTACCCTCTGTAGAGGTCACACCGATTGACTTACGTGAGGGAGAACATGCCGGTCTTGACAGAACAACAAGGCGAAAACTTGCGAAGGGTAATTTGCAGGTAGACGCGCGAATTGATCTCCATGGCTACAATGCGCAGCAGGCTAAAGCAAAGCTTCTCGCGTTTATTCAACAATCCGCTTATTACGGGCATCGGTGTCTCCTTGTCATCACAGGCAAGGGTCTCCGAGGTGAGGGTGTTCTACGACGTCATGTTCCTATTTGGCTGAAACAACCCCCAATCGACGGTATTGTTTTGGCAATTTCAAACGCTAGCCCAAAGCACGGTGGTACCGGTGCTATCTATGTGATGCTGCGCCGAACACGGAAATTCAAATGACGCCATTTGGCTTGAAAATGAGGACTCTTCGTAAGGAGAGAGGTCTTACCCAACAACAGCAGGCTGATTATCTCGGTGTATCAAAAGCTTATGTGTCGGCCCTTGAAATAGGATCACGTGGCCGGCCTTCTGGTCCGCTTGTTGATCAGATATGTGCATGGCTTGGCCTAATCTGGGATGACGCCGAGGCGTTGAAGGTGCTGGCGGCCATGTCACATCCAAAACCAGTAACTGATGCAAGCAAATGTGATGCTAATGCTGTCTATCTGGCGAATTTGTTAGCTCAGAACATTCATCGGCTTGATACTAGCCAATGTAATGAGGTGATTGCTGTATTAGAGCGTCAGCTTCAGTTACAAAAATTCTGTGATTTGTGTTCTTAAAATAAATGACAGATGCGTCTTTTTTCGATATCTGAAGATGTGTTTTCAAAGTAAAAGCGCCTTTACCGCCACTCTGGCATGGTAAAAACGCCATGGAGACGAAAGCCATGTCGCCAGAAATTATGAACGGCCATGTACCCAAGCTATCCATCGAATCAGTCGAAAGGTTGTCAACGGGAGATTTGCTTGAATTATGCGAAGCTGCTGAAGCCGCTATTATGTCTGGTGGTGGTTTTGGCTGGCTTTCGCCACCACCGAAATCCGTGATGGAGGATTATTGGCGAGGGGTGCTGATGATCCCTGAGCGTCATCTCATCGTTGCGCGCTTGGACAAGGTCATTGCCGGTAGTTGTCAAATTCTGCGCCCACCGCGTAACAATGAGGCGCAAGCATTCACGTGCCAGTTAACAACTTTTTTCATTGCGCCTTGGGCGCGTGGCCACGGTCTCGCCCAGATGATCGTTGCAGAATCCGAAGCGTTGGCGAAATCTGAGGGATTTTCGATGATAAATCTTGATGTCAGGTCAACTCAGGATCGGGCTATACAGTCTTTTGAGACGCGAGGTTTTACACGCTATGCCACCAACGATTTCTATGCGCGGGTTGATGGTGATTTTGTTCCTGGTTTTTATTACCGTAAGGAGTTGAAATGATGTCCTATGATCCGTCGAATATCTTTGCACGTATTTTACGAGGTGAGTTGCCTTGCAAAAAAATTGCTGAGGATGATCATACGCTGGCTTTTGAGGATATTAGTCCGCAGATGCCAGTTCATATTCTGGTGATCCCAAAGGGTAACTATGTTGACTGGTCTGATTTTGCTAGTAATGCCTCTCAGGAAGAGCACAGCGCTTTTACAAAAATGATTGGCCATGTCGCCAATCTGGCGGGCATCAACGACAGTGGATATCGGATCATTTCTAACATTGGCAATGATGGTCATCAGGAGGTACGCCACTTGCATATTCATGTGTTGGGTGGCGCTGCAATCGGCCCGATGGTCAGCCAGCGCTAAGGCTTAAATCAAATAGCATGATTGTCGCATTGAGTGCTATCGTTCACTGTCATCGTCTGACAATAAATAGCCTAGTTAACTGGAAACCAAGCGAATAGTGTGATGGCAGATCGTAGATCCTTTAGCTTCGTTCAGGATCTTGAGTTTTGTTAAAAATATTTGTGCCATACGTAGACAATTTTTATATCTCCAACTAGTAAGACCATGAGTTCAATTTACCCGTTTTTTAGGTGATTGCTATCCCTTGTTAGATCGAACAAGCGTTGCATTAATTTTTTGGAATGTTATCTATCGATGGATGCTATTCCCGGCGTAGTTCAAGCGTTCTTTTTCTATGGTATCCCATGTCAAGTTAGCCACATCCACGTTGGAGAGAGTTTTTATTTCACGAATTCCCGTGGGTGAGGTGACATTAATTTCGGTTAAATAATTACCAATGATGTCAATCCCTACAAATAACAGGCCCCTTTGACGCAACATGGGGCCAAGAGTCTCACAAATTTCCTTGTCGCGCGGTGTTAATGTTGTCGCTTTAGCACTACCGCCAGCGTGGAAATTTGACCGGGCTTCCCCTTCCTTTGGTATTCTATTTACAGCACCCACAGCCATCCCATTCACCAAAATAACCCGTTTGTCACCGTCCCTAACCTCTGGAATATAGGTCTGAACTATCACTGGCTCTCGTGATTGCGTAAAGAACATCTCGAGGAGTGCATTTAGATTTTGGTCATTGGGCATTAATCGAAACACTCCAGCACCACCATTTCCGTAAAGTGGTTTAATGATAATGTCTTTATGCAGTGCACGGAATTCGCTGATGTCGTCTAAATCACGACTAATCAAAGTGGCAGGCATCAATTCTGGATAGAGCATTGCCAAAAGTTTTTCTGGGGCGTTTCTCACCTCCGCTGGATTGTTTATCACCATAGTTGAGGCAGGCAACATCTCTAAAATGTGTGTTGCTGTGATGTAGGACATATCAAAAGGTGGGTCCTGACGCATAAGTATGACATCAAATATCTTCAGTTGGCACTTTTCCATTGGCCCCATATCATAATGATTTCCAATTTCATCTCTGAGGGCAAGGCTGTATCCGGTTGCCCAAATTTCGCCTTCAGAAAGAGACAACGAGCTAGGTGTATAGCACCAAAGTTTGTGTCCACGTTTCTGTGCTTCTAGACCAAGAGCAAAACTAGAGTCTCGTTGAATATCTATGCTTGTAATTGGGTCCATCTGAATGGCAATGGATAGATTCATTTTGGTTAATCACGCTTGTCTGATTCGACAGTGATGTAATTTACCACCTGTTGTGCAAACCGAAGTTCCTGTGCATGTTTTATTACTCTATTCATTTCTTCATTGCTCTCTGCAACACCAGATAGATAAACTATTCCGTTAACCACATCTATGCTATAATTCAAAGAACTTATATCTTGGTCAGCAATAAGCTTTCCGCGTAGTTGCGCGCTTGCAGCGACATCCTTTGCGGAGTCTTTTATCGAAGACTTATCAGTAACTTGGATTTCGTTAATGACTTCTTTTACACCCTTTATTTCCCACGCTAGCTTTGTTGCAAGAATTTTCTCTTCAGGCAACTTTACTTTTCCTGTCATCAAAATCGCACCATCGTTTACAGAAACATCGACGAAGGTCGAGAGTGTTTCATCGTTTTGGAGAAATTTGTCTTGTAATTTTGTATAAATTAAAGTGTCAGAAACAGCTGTCGACAAACCTTTTTCTGTTGATGAGGCGGCTACAGCAGCACTACCAACACCTAATATTGTGTTGGTGCACCCTGATAAAGCAAGACTACAAGTCATTAGCAATACAATGAGCTGCGACATAGATCTTTCGTGCAAACGTTTCATAAGACAACGGACCTATTAGTGTAAAATTTTATTTTAATTTGCCTTTTTGCGAATCAAGGGTCAAGCGCTTACATCATTTCAAAGCTAAACCAGCTTTGTATTTTATTTTGTGTCGATTAAAGTCTTTAACTCGACGGCTATTTGGTAAATTCTGCGCTTTTGAATTTTTGTCTTTTTTGCGACTACTTGCACCGCGTCGCGCAGACTTTGATATTGGAGTTCCTCCTTTAGCATCGATTTTACAGCAACAACATCAAAATTAGCCTCATCAATCTTTTTGCCTTCAACAAGGATGACTATTTCACCCTTAATTGTTTCACGTTTTTCGAATTGGGCAATTAGGTCAGGTAGGGGTGCTCGGATTACTTCCTCGTGAATCTTTGTGAGTTCTCTCGCAACCACAGCTAATCGAGGACCAAGGATATTGGCCAACAAAGTTAATGACCTTAATAGTCGCTTTGGTGTTTCAAACCAGATTATTGTCATGGGCAAGCTACTAATATCCTTTATTGAGGTTTCGCAAGCTTTTTGGTTCGAGGGCAGAAATCCAGAAAAGATGAATTTGTCGCTTGGCAAACCAGAAATGGTGAGTGCAGCTAGTGGAGCACTAGGACCCGGAACTGTTGTCACGATAAATCCTTGATCGTGGCATTCAGCCACAAGTTTGTATCCTGGATCAGAGATTAGAGGTGTGCCAGCGTCACTTACCAATGCCACAGTCTTACCACTATCAATTTCTGCCAACAACTTAGGACGTACGCTGGCACCGTTGTGGTCATGATAGGAAATCATTTTTGCTTTGGATTTCAGCCCTGACAAGACCAACAGCTTATGAGTTTTACGAGAGTCTTCACATGCAATGATGTCAATGTCTTGGAGCGTGCGTGCTGCACGGTCTGAGAAATCACTCAGATTGCCGATTGGCGTAGATACAATCACAAGGCGTCCAACCATTGAACAATTACCACATGTCTTGATTTGTTTGTAGGTGGCATTACTGCGGATCCAAACTGTTAATAACCTATTAATCAGATTGGCGCAAAACCGCCTCTATGATATCGTTTTTGTGAGGGGTTTTCTGTATGCGTCAGCTTTTCAGTCATTCGGTTTTGCTTTGCGTGTTTCTCGGGCTTGTGGGTTGTGGAAGCACGGTGCCTGACACTTCTGGTCTGGCATTAGGTAAAACTCTGAAAAAGCCGTTTATAGAAAAAGAGAAAACTACTGTTGCCTTGAATGAAGCACCGTCGAAAAAGGACCCGGCAACTGCCAGTGATGGGTCTGCGACGGTGTTATCAAATATGACGCTGCCACAACTGAAGCCATCGGTTAATCCCTCAATTGTTATAGGGCCTGTTACAAATGATGATTTATTGGCTGATCGGGTGGTTGAAACAGAGGAATCCCAGAGTTCGGCTACCACCCTTGACGTTGTTGAAACGAAAAAAACTGAAAAACCCTTTACCGACCAGAATGCGGATGAGGTAATCAACAACATTATTTGGAAAATTCAGGCCGAAGTATCGAAACAGGAGGTCCAGACGGAGCCTAAGGTTCCAGAAGGCCAAGATCCATCTCTTGCTAAAGATGCGCTGGAGGCCGCCTTCGAACTGCTTGCCCAAAAGACGAAACCAGCAAGCACGACATCGCCAACATCGGAATCGTTGGTGAAAAAAGTTGAGGGTGTAACCCGTATAGCACTTTTGTTGCCTGTTACGGGTTTTTACAAACATATGGGTGAGGAATTGCGCAAGGGCGCTGAATTAGCGTTGTTCACCGCGCAAAATCCAAAGGTTGAGCTCATGGTTTTTGACACGATGGGTGGGAAGCGTGGCCGGAGTGCTGCTACTGAGGCCGTTGCTGCAGAGAGCGATATAATTGTTGGCCCACTATTCTCTGATGCTGTTGCAGAAGCACAGGTGGTTACAAAAGCGTCAAATATTCCTATGTTGCTTCTCTCCAACAACTCCGTGGTTGCCGCCAGAGGCAGCTGGTTGATGGGATATTTGCCGGAGCAGCAACTTGACCTACTGCTTGGACATGCTATTGCAGATGGAAAACGTCATTTCGGGATACTTGCCGAGGACAGCGAATTTGGAAAGCGCTTGGCATTGCATGCACAGCGTCGGCTTTTACAGTTGAGCTTACCAGCTAGAGATAGTATCGTATTAAAAGAAAACGCGCTCGAAAGCGAAGATATGCTGAAACGCGCCATTAGGGATTTCTCGCGCTATGTACCGCCTAGTGAGAAAGAGCCAACTCCAAAAAAACCTCCTGTTTTTGATGCATTGATTTTTGCTGGTGGCGCTGATTTCGCTTTGCGGACAGCGCCAGTACTTGCGTATTACGATCTTGGCAGCGACACTATTATGTACCTTGGTAATGCGCAATGGAACCAACAGCGAATTTTGTCTGAACCATCATTGCAAAATGGGCTTTTTGCGTTTCGGCCAAGCAACACCGATGATCAGTTTGTAAGGAAATGGACTTCCATATGGCCTGATAGGCCGGGGCTTTTGTCAAGGTTGAGTTTTGATGCTGTTGCGCTGGCTGAGGTGTTGGCCGGTAAGGATCGTTCTAGCTGGCAAAAGGATTTATTGTCGAGTGTAGGATTCAATGGATTCAGCGGAGCTTTTCGCTTTTTGCCGGGAGGTGGTAACGTGCGAGCTTTTGAATTGCGGCAGATAGCTGATGGCACAGTTAAGTTGCTGAAGCCGGCACCGGATAAAATTTGATTTCTACTTAATGATATCAGCCAGTACACTATTCAAAAGGAGGCGGCCCTCCGGAGTGGTGGCGAGACGCGTTTCGTTCTGGTGCTCCAAAAACTGCAGGCGACCATCATTAACATGCATGGCGAGCTTTCCTTGATTGATCCAAAACTCGCGTGGCCCACATTTTTGCTCGATTAGACTAAGATTGACGCCGGCTTTCAAGCGCAGTCCCATCATCAACATTTCACTCGCCCATCCATTTGGCGTTTCAATAGTTTCTTTTTCGATGCCGTGGTATTTGAATTCTACCGTCTCTAGCCAAGACTTGGGATTTCGGCGATTGGCTAGGGAAATGCGTCGCCCGCTATTGTCAAAACGGCTATGTGCACCTGGCCCAACACCGAGCCAATCATGTGCCTGCCAATAGGTCAGATTGTGGCGGCACTCATGGCCTTCACGCGCATAATTTGATACTTCATAGGCGGCTAGTCCAGCTTTCTCCATAATGGCATTTGTCATTTCAAACAGATTTGCAACCACTTCATCTGGTCCAGTCAAAACCTCACCACGGCGCCAACGCGTATAAAAAATAGTCTTAGGCTCTATCGTCAAATGATAGAGCGACAGATGATTTAGCCCTAACTTAACCAATTGTTGCAGATTAGATCTCCACTTCTTAGGTGTCTGCTCTGGCAAGCCATAAATTAGATCGATCGATACCATGTTAAAAAGATCTCGAGCCAACGCCAAAGCATCCAACGCTTCATTTACGGAATGTTCCCGCCCAAGAAATTGCAGTTGTGCCGGATCGAGTGCTTGAATGCCAAGCGATACACGGTTTACGCCGGCAGCTTTGAACGCTCCTAAACTTGCGGCCTCTACCGAGGTTGGGTTGGCCTCAGTGGTGATTTCAATGTTTTTCGCAAAGCCGAAAATCTGTTCTGCCTTGTTAAGGATTGCCTCAATCAGATCAGGCGGCATCAGGCTGGGGGTGCCACCCCCGAAAAAAATGCTGTTCAGGCGTGGAGGTTGTTCGAGCCGGCCAGCAAGATGACGCATTTCAGCAAGCATTCCAGCCTGAAACCTGGCATAGTCTACTTGTTCACTGACATGCGAATTGAAATCGCAATAGGGGCATTTTGCCTTGCAGAACGGCCAGTGCACATAAAGCCCGAATGACCTGTCCCCCTGCCTCATGCTCGAAAGCACGCGCGCATAAGCTGATTAAAGGCGTCCGCGCGGTGGCTAATTGAATGTTTCTGGCTGGGATCCATTTCACCAAACGTGATATCATAGCCATCGGCAACGAAAATTGGGTCATATCCGAAACCCCGATCGCCACGCGGTGGCCAGATAAGATGACCATTAACGCGGCCCTCAACTGTCACATCAAAATCATCGGGCCAGACAAGCGAGAGTGAACAGATGAAATGGGCTCGTCGATTGGGTGATATGTTTTCAGATAATCTATCCTCGATTTTTTGCATGGCAATGGAAAAATCCTTGTCCGGCCCGGCCCATCGCGCGGAATAAACCCCGGGTTCGCCGCCAAGAGCATCGACGACCAGGCCCGAATCGTCAGCAAGGGCAACAAGGCCAGACGTCTTAGACGCTGTGCGGGCTTTGAGGAGTGCATTGCCAGTAAAGCTATCTTCAGTTTCCCTAGGCTCTTTAAGACCTAGATCGACGGCCGAAAGCACCTCGATACCTTTATCCACAAGCAGCGCGCGTATCTCACGCAGTTTACCTGGATTATGAGTTGCGACGACGATCCTGCCTTCGGTAAATAGTCGTGTTTGCATCTTCAGGGCAACATTTTTTGAATAGCGCTAATTTGAAGACTGAATAACTCCAAACAACCAGTGTCTGCAAGATCTAACATGATGTTCAACTCTTCTCGCGTGTAGGGGCGATCCTCGCCCGTTGCCTGAATCTCGACGATGCCATGCTCAGCGCTTAGGATGAAGTTGGCATCAATCTCAGCCTGCCTATCTTCTTCATAATCCAGATCCAAAACTGGTTCATTATTGTAAACCCCACATGAAATTGCGGCCACCTGATCGATTAAGGGCTGTTTGGTGATCAATCCATCGAGAAGCAATCTGTCACAGGCAAGGCGTAGCGCTACCCATGCACCAGTGACAGATGCGGTGCGGGTGCCACCATCCGCCTGCAAAACGTCACAGTCGATCTTGATCTGGCGTTCACCAAGTGCCGTGAGGTCGGTAATAGCGCGGAGTGACCGGCCGATTAGGCGCTGGATTTCAAGTGTACGACCTCCTTGTTTGCCACGTGCGGCCTCACGGTCGGTGCGCGTATGTGTAGAGCGTGGCAACATTCCATATTCCGCGGTAACCCATCCCTTACCGGTGTTGCGCAGAAATGGAGGTACACGTTCGTCGACCGAAGCCGTACAGAGAATATGTGTGTTTCCGAACTTCGCCAGACAGGATCCTTCGGCATGCAATGAGCATCCGGGTTCGAGAATGACTTTACGAAGCGTGTCATTTTTGCGGCCTGACGGACGTGCCATGAAAACCTCTTTCAGTGAGTAAGCTATTGGTAATGTCGACGGTAGATGATTATCCCAACGGGGTTTCAACCTACTGGGTTACATTTGCGTTCGGTTTAGCGCAAGCGATTTGTGTTTCTTGGAGATTTTGACAACCAACCCATTGACCGCCCTCATCATGCTCCATAACATCTTAGTCGTGTCTGATATTTCTCAAAAAAGCCTTTCCCCACGTGCGATGGAAATTTTCAACATGCTTGTGGGAGCGTATATTGAAGGAGGACAGCCGATTGGGTCAAAGACCTTGTCGCAGATGACAGAGCTTGACCTATCACCAGCTTCAATACGCAGCAATATGAGTGATCTCGAGGAGGCGGGTTTGCTGTTTGCGCCGCACACCTCAGCTGGACGAATTCCCACTGAGACCGGATTACGGCTGTTTGTCGACGGGCTGATGGAGTTCAATACCGACATTCCTGAAAAAGAGCGCCATTCAATTGATGTTGAATGCGCCGCTCGCGGCATTAGCATCAATGAGTTGCTGGACAAGACAAGCAAAACGCTCTCGGGACTGTCGAGGTGTGCAAGTTTAGTGCTATCACCTTCAAGCAATGCCGAATTGCAGCATTTTGAGTTCGTACCAATTGGTGAGAGGCGCGCTTT